>JAGBOJ010000074.1 GCA_017633935.1 Lachnospiraceae bacterium
ATGATAATGACCTGTTTGTCCAGCCTTCCTCCCGTATCACCTGCATCTCAAGATTTATCAGTGAATCATTATTCAATTCAACCTGTATGTCCATTATGAAGGTCTTGTCGGTTATCGCCTCTCCCAAGAGTATCGGATTTGTCACCTTTGCTGACCTGATCATTTTTACATCCATATGCAAAAGTGATGCCAGCAGAGCTTTCAGTGTGTCGTTATCCGATTGCAGCAATGCCCTGAACAGATAATCATTCGTCATTTTTACGGGCAGTTCACCCGTAAGCTTTTTCCATCCGTCATTTCGCGTGAGCGGATAGACATAGACCGGTATGTAGTTTTTCATCGTTCCTTCCTCCTTTGAACTTCTTTCGCAGGAGGTCTTCGCTCCTGCTATTTAATTGGTTTTGAAATAGCATGAGCTTTGCGGGACAGGAACTCCCGCCTGCAGGATGACCGGTAGTATAAGTATCCGGCTCTGCATGGCTGAACGCCTTCATGCTTTGACAGCATCTTTAGATGCCATGATTCAGGATCTGCATTGCAGATCTGCTGCTGACTTATATTAAACGCAATAAAAATTTGAGTTTAGTTTCCTATAAATTATATCATTCCGAAGCTTTTATTACAACACTGAAAATATGTTTAGGAGCTGTTCATAAATAACTTTTAACATTATGCGAGGGATTTTTCTTCGAGAGTGCGGGGTGGGATGAGGGCGCATAGTGGCCTATGCAACCGAATTCCACTCCGTGCTATCGGAGAAAAAGACAAGCAGAATGTAAAGTAATTTATGAACAGATCTTTAGTAACCATAACTGCCCTTTAAGCTGGCTTTCCTGCATAAAGGGCAATTTAATCTCAGTCTTTAATCAAATTTCTTTTCAATGATCATTTCAACCTTGCTTCCGCTTATCGAAACCCTCACATCATCGGCTATATTTGCTATCACCGACTTTTCAAGCTCATCCCATGCTTCCTCTACGGCTGCTGTCCTGTCTTTTTCAGCCTCCACACTCTCACGATAGCGCTGCAATGACCATATGTATGCACCCGAGCCGGCGATCGCACTGTCTACATTGCACATTCCCATGGAGCCGTATACCACCGGACCGCCACCGTATTCGGCCTGCAGCTTCCCTGTCTCGTCAATGCTGTAAAGCCCGTTTTCAATGATCTCCCTGATCTTACCCATGATACCCTTTGCTGCATCATTTTTCCGGTCAGTAGATGCTTCTATAAACTCCTGCTTCTTGGCCTGATCCATGTCGGTCTTTACCTTAAGGTGAACCGCACAGGGCTCGTCTTTTTCTTTTTCAATCCAGAAATCTGCCGAAAAATCTCCGGCGATCGCATTAACCAGTCCCAGGGTTTCCTCGGCGATAAGCCTTAAGCGCATTGCGGATCTGCTGTCTAATCCAACATATGAAGCAAATTTTTCGGCTTCCGACAGTACAGCTTCGCGTCCGTCTTCCTTACCCGCGACTTTAATAATATCTGTCTGCATTAAAAACTCCTTATTCGATCGTTAAAATATCAGAAAATCCGGTTACCTCAAAAATCTCCTTAACTTCCTCGGAAGCATTTCTTACGACCATGCTTCCCTGCTTGTTCATAACCTTCTGTGCTGATAAGAGCACACGAAGTCCCGCACTGGAGATATACTCCAACTGAGTCAGATCCATGATAAGCGAAGAAACTCCGTCAAGAGAATTCTTTACCTCCTCCTCAAGCTGAGGCGCGGTTGTGGTATCAAGCCTGCCCTCAAGCGAAATGGAAAGCTCACTTCCGTTTACGTTTTTTCCAATGTTAAGCATTTTACTTCCTCCTTAATTTCAATGGACATCAGGTTAAAAATCCTTTATTTCCCGAGCCGTTTTAGTTTGTATGATAATGATTCAAAAACTGCTATTATTCCAAATAGTTACAGGCTCAAAGATTTTTCATGATGGTGAGAATGTTCTGTCCGTCCTTATACTCGTATTTCACATCATCCATGCTCTTTTTCACCATAAATATCCCCAATCCGCCGATCTGCCTCTCTTCTGCCGAAAGGGTGACATCCGGGTCCTCTTTTGCAAGCGGATCGTAGGGAACACCGCTGTCCATAAATGTCAGATAAACCGCAAGCGGCTCTTCGGTAACATTAACCCTGATGAGGGCATCACCCACATCGGGCTTATAAGCGTAGCTTGCGATATTTACAAATATCTCTTCCACAGCCACATCCACCTGCATCTGGACCTTCATCGGGCAGTCATACTGCTCAAGCTGCTCATCTACAAATGCGATAACCTTATCAAGGTTATCCACTTTTGCCTCGATCATCATTTCCTTCATATAATATTGCTCCCGGTCAAAACAGACCCTTCTTCAAGACTCTCAAAACATATAATGCCACAAATATACAGTAAACGCAATAAATAATTGTGTTACTATATTTCGGGAATCGCATTACGAAAATTCACAGAGCGAGGAAATTTTCCATTATCCTTCTTCCGTCCGGAGTCAAAATCGATTCGGGGTGGAACTGAACACCGTATATATCGTATTCCCTGTGTCTGACAGCCATGATCTCCCCGTCCGGAGTATTTGATATCACCTGTAATGTATCCGGCAGGCTATCCTGACGCGCGGCAAGAGAGTGGTATCTTGCCACCTCTATCCTTTCCGGAAGCCCAGCAAATATCGGAACTTTCGTATCTATCCGGGCTTCACTCTGCTTTCCGTGCATTAGTTTTTTTGCATGAACTATCTCAGCACCGAACACCTCGCATATTGCCTGATGTCCCAGACACACTCCCAAAACCGGCATCTGCCCTTTAAGCCTTTCGACGACTTCTTCGCAGACCCCCGCATCCTTAGGATATCCCGGTCCCGGGGAGAGTATTATGTGATCTATCTTCAGCCCCTCAATCTCCTTAACCGTCATCCCGTCATTCCTTATTA
>JAGBOJ010000075.1 GCA_017633935.1 Lachnospiraceae bacterium
TCGGATGAGGAAAAGCTTGTGGCAATGCAAAAGGGATACATCCCTATGTCCGATGAGGTGGCACTTATGCTGCTTCAGCAGCAGGCACTTGCGGTGCAGGCGGCAGGGCAGGCAGCGGAAGCAGGGCAGGCGGCAGACCCTAATGCGGCACCTGACCCCAATGCGGCGGCAGATCCGAATGCGGGAGCGGAAGGAGCGCAATGAATAAAAAGATCATGGAACACGGACATGAGATACTGGCTTCCAAGAACTATGACAGTATGAAGGATTTTATCCAGCACGGGAGCATTTCGGTGCATGAGCACTGCCTAAGGGTGGCCGAGATGAGTCTTAAGATAAACGAGAAGCTTAAGAAGATCAATATAAGACTGAATGAACGTGCGATAGTACGGGGAGCTCTGCTTCATGATTATTTTCTGTATGACTGGCATGACAAGACTGCAAGACATAAGCTTCACGGATTCTATCATCCCGGTGTGGCTCTTTCAAATGCCGAAAAAGAGTTCGGACTTACCGACAGGGAAAGGGATATAATCAGTAAACATATGTTTCCTCTTACAATAACCAAGATTCCCAGATACAGGGAAGCGTGGGTCGTCAGTGCGGCGGATAAATGGTGCTCTGTGGTTGAAACCGTGAGGATGAGGAAGAAAAGATATAATGAAGACGGGCAGGAGCTTAAGCCGGGAGCTTAAGGAATTGGGCGGTTCGGATATCTATCCGTTTCATATGCCCGGACACAAAAGGAATATGAAAGGCTCATATCTTTCACAGGCATATGATATGGATATCACCGAGATCGACGGATTTGATAATCTGCATGAGCCGGCCGGTCTTATAAAAGAACTTGAAGAACGGGCTGCATCTTATTATGACGCTTATAAGGCGTTTATTCTTGTAAACGGTTCAACAGCCGGTATCCTTTCAGCCGTAAGTGCCGCAGTACCTCACAGAGGCAGACTTTTAATGGCAAGAAACAGCCATAAGAGCGCATATGATGCGGTATATCTCGGAGAGATAGAGTCTGAATATTTTTTGCCCGAATATTATGAAGAATTTAAGGTGTATGGCTGTGTCGATAAGGAAAAGCTGGCAAAGGAGCTTGATTCAAAAAAAAAGCCGGATGCCGTGCTTATCACATCACCGACCTACGAGGGTTTTATTTCCGATGTGGACGGGATCGCGGATATCGTACATTCACACGGGATACCTCTTATTGTGGATGCCGCCCACGGTGCGCATTTAAAAGTATCAAAAAAGGCTGATATCAGTATAGTCAGTCTGCATAAGACATTGCCTGCATTTACATCTTCTGCCCTGTGTCTTTTGAATTCGGACAGGGTCGATGCAAAAAGGCTTAAGTTTTATATAAATATCTTCCAGACCAGCAGCCCGTCGTATCTGCTCATGGCCGGTATCGATGAGTGCTTTGACATTCTGGAAAGAGAGGGTAAAGACAGAAAAAAGACACTGGAGGAGGAGCTTTTCGGGGTATATTCCGTATTTGACGGATGCCGGTTCATTAAAGCGATAGATGCTTCAAAAGCCGCTGCTTTG
Organism: Lachnospiraceae bacterium; assembly: GCA_017633935.1. Taxonomy (GTDB): domain Bacteria; phylum Bacillota; class Clostridia; order Lachnospirales; family Lachnospiraceae; genus NK4A144. The sequence goes on from JAGBOJ010000075.1 coordinate 1,558, forward strand.
GGAGCCTTCGGCTTTGATGATACGAAGCTTGATATTTATGATCGCTCCGGAATTTATACGGGAAAGCAGATCTATGACAGGCTGAGACTAAAATACCGTATCCAGCCGGAAATGGCCTCTCAGAGACTGTGTCTTTGTATGACCTCGATAATGGATACAAAAGAAGGACTATTCAGATTGAAGACTGCCGTAAAGGAGACAGATGACGATATACGAAGCGGTAAATTCCGATAAAGAGGATATTGAAGCTGATAAAGCCGTGGGAAGAACAGCCGCTGATTTTGTGTATGCTTTTCCGCCGGATATACCGGTGATCATTCCGGGTGAGACTGTCACGAAGGATATGACAGAAGAGCTTTTCAGACTTAAAGACGGCGGCGCGACGATAATAGGTTTAAAGGGGAACAGGATAACTGTGGTTTGCTGATGGGGCATATTTATTATATGATGGGTAAAAGCGCTTCCGGAAAGGACAGTTTTTATAAAAAGCTCATCGAAGAGGATAAACTTAAGAGTATAGTGATCTATACGACAAGGCCCATAAGAAGCGGTGAAAAGGACGGGGTGGATTATCATTTTACCGATGAGGCCGGCTATAATAAGCTGCTTGAAGCGGGAAAGGTCATAGAGGAGAGAGTATATCCTTCCGCCCATGGTCCGTGGATATATTTTACCGTGGATGACGGCAGCATAGATCTGTCAAAGGGAGATTACATAGGAATAGGCACGCCGGAGTCCTATCTGAGATTAAAGGAGTATTTCGGAGAGAGCGTCATCAGACCGTTATACATAGAGGTGGAGGACGGAGAGAGACTGGATCGTGCCTTAAGAAGAGAGAGAAGCGAAGCAAAACCGAGATACAGGGAAATGTGCAGAAGATTTCTGGCTGACTGTGATGATTTTTCCGAGGAAAAGCTGGAGGCAGCGGGCATAAGAAGAAGATTTGAAAACAGGGATTTTAATGAGTGTCTTTCGGAGATAAGGGAATATATCGCGGATGGATATAAAGGTCAATAATATCAACAATATAGCTCCTGCCCAGGAGACGGCGCAGGTACAGCAGAGCGATGAAGCCTTTAAGTTTGCGCTCATCAGTAATATAGAGGAAAAGGATCTCCAGTCAAGGCTTTCGGCATTGATGGATGAGATCACCATGCAGGGGGACAGGATAGGAAAGCGCAAGGATATAAAGGATATGAGGAAATACAGAGCCCTTGTGAAAGAATTTATGAATGAGATATTGAACCGCTCTCATAAATTTTCCAGACAGAATTTCCTCGATAAGCGCGGAAGACACAGGGTATACGGTATCATACATCTGGTGGATAAAAACCTTGATGAGCTGGCGGAAGAGCTGTTAAAGGATGAGAGCGATAATCTGTCGGTACTTGCAAAGATCGGTGAGATACGTGGTCTTCTTATAGACCTTCTTATGTGATATGGAAACGGTTACTTTTGAAAATTTCATAGGACAGGAGCATATCAAGGCACATTTCAAGGAGGCCGGGTCCTCAGATAAGACGGGACATGCTTATATCCTTGAGGGGATGAAGGGCAGTGGAAAGAGAACGCTTGCAAAGCTTTTTGCCATGACACTGCTGTGCGAAGCCGGTGACAATAAGCCCTGTATGCAGTGTCACTCCTGTAAAATGGCATTATCGGAGGGACATCCGGATATCATTACCGTGACTCACGAAAAGCCGGCTGTAATATCGGTAGACGAGATCCGCAGACAGGTTGTGGGGGATGTCCTCATCAGACCTTATTACGGAAAAAAGAAAATATATATCATTCCCGATGCGGAAAAAATGAATGTAAATGCCCAGAACAGTCTCTTAAAGACCATAGAGGAGCCGCCGGATTTCGCGGTGATCCTGCTGCTGACAGATTCAAGGCAGTCATTACTTCCCACGATCAATTCAAGATGTGTGTATTTTGCCTTAAGACAGCTATCGAATGCAGATGTCGGGGATTATCTGATGACGAAAAAAGGCATACCCGAAAAGAAAGCACGGGTTTTTGCATCGCTCAGTCAGGGGAGTATAGGCAGGGCAATGGAAATATCGGAGTCGGAAGAGTTTATAAAGGATTATGAAGAGACGATAAGCTTTCTCAAGAGATCAAAGGATATGCCGGTATCGGAAATCCTTGGGTTTGCAAAGGAGCTTGCCGGAAATAAGGAGAATATAGGCACGATAACCGATATAATACTGCTTTGGTACAGGGATATACTTATGTGTAAAGCGGCAGGCAGGGCTGTTTCGTTGACATTTGTGAATGAAACGGAGTATATTGAACAGAAAGCGCGTCAGAGCGAATATGAAGATCTGAACAAGGTTTTTTTAAGTCTGGATGCGCTTAAGGAAAGACTTAAAGCAAATGCGGGCACGGAAGCCAGTATGGATATGCTGCTGCTTGGACTATAGCATTTAAAAAAGTTAAAGGAAAGAAGTATGACAAAGGTAATATGTGTAAGGTTCAGGACAGCCGGAAAGATATATTATTTTTCGCCGGGTGATCTGGATATAAAAAGAGGCGATAACGTGATCGTGGAAACGGCCAGAGGCGTGGAATACGGCAGGGCGGTTTCGGATATAAAGGAAGTGGAGGACGAAAATATCGTACAGCCTCTTAAGACGGTAATGAGACTGGCGACACCGGAGGATGCCGAGACGGAAAAAAAGAACAGGGAGCGGGAAAAAGATGCCTTTGCGATCTGTCTTGAAAAGGTCTATAAGCACAAGCTTGATATGAAGCTTGTAAATGCGGAATACACCTTTGACGGGAATAAGCTGCTGTTTTATTTTACTGCCGACGGCAGAGTGGACTTCAGGGAGCTGGTAAAGGATCTTGCATCGGTTTTCCGTACAAGGATAGAGCTGCGTCAGATCGGTGTAAGAGATGAGACTAAAATAATAGGCGGAGTGGGAATATGCGGGAGAGTTTTGTGCTGTCACGCATATCTTTCGGATTTTGCACCCGTATCAATAAGGATGGCAAAAGAGCAGAATCTTTCCCTTAATCCGGCAAAAATCTCCGGTGTATGCGGAAGGCTTATGTGCTGCCTGAAAAACGAAGAAGAGACTTACGAGTATCTGAATAAAAAGCTTCCGGGGATCGGAGACAGCGTGATCACGCCTGACGGATTTAAGGGACAGGTGGACAGCGTAAATGTGCTCCGTCAGCTTGTGAAGGTCATCGTAGAGGAAGGCGACGAAAAGGAGATAAAGGAATATCCTGCAGAAGAGCTTAAATTCAAGCCGCGGAAGTATCGTCCCAAAAAGGGCGGAAAAAAGCAGGATGATGAAGAAAAAGAGCTTAAGGAGCTTGAAAATCTTGAAAAGCAGGAAAGCGGAAGGTCAAAGCTTGATGACGACTGACCTGCTTAAAGAGGGGGAAAGACTGGATGATCTTGAAAGGAACGGCCTTTCGGTAATCCAGAATCCCGGGCTGTTCTGCTTCGGAATGGATGCTGTGCTGCTTTCCGGCTATGCGAAGGCTTATAAGGGTGACAGGGTCATGGATCTGTGTACCGGAAACGGGATCATACCGATACTTATGTCGGCAAAGACAGAGGGGGATTTTTTTTACGGTATGGAGATACAGAGCTTAAGCGCGGATATGGCAAGGCGGAGTGTCAGACTTAACAGCCTTGAAGAAAAGATAGATATCATAGAGGGAGACATAAAGGAAGCCGGCATTTATTTTGATGCCGCTTCTTTTGATGTTGTGACATCAAATCCCCCGTATATGATACAGGGGCACGGGATAGCCGAAAAAAGCGACAGTAAGGCGATCGCAAAGCACGAGATATTATGCAGTCTGGAGGATGTGGTCAGCGCGGCTTCATATCTGTTAAAAAACGGAGGAAGGCTGTATATGGTCCACAGACCGTTCAGGCTTGCGGATATATTTGAAGTAATGAGAAGACACGGGATCGAGCCGAAGAGGATGAAGCTCGTTTATCCGGATGCGGGAAAAGATCCGACAATGGTGCTGATAGAAGCGCGGAAGGGCGGAAAACCTTATCTTAATGTGGAAAAACCGCTTATCATTTACGGACCTGACGGAAAATATACCGAGGAGATAACGGAGATATATGGATATTGAGGCCGGGCTTTATCTTTGCCCCACACCCATCGGAAATCTGGGTGATATAACGATAAGGACGCTTGAGGTATTAAGGAGCGTCGATATGATAGCCGCAGAGGACACCAGAAACACATTGAAGCTGCTGAATCATTTCGATATAAAAGGGAATCTTACCAGTTATCATGAGCATAACAGGTATGAAAAGGCCGACTATCTTATCGGGCAGATCCTTTCCGGAAAAAGCATTGCTCTCGTTACCGATGCCGGTATGCCTGCGATATCGGACCCGGGAGAGGTTCTGGTAAGAAGGTGTATCGAAGAAAATATCTATGTTACATCACTGCCGGGAGCCTGCGCTGCCGTAACAGCGGTCACGGTATCCGGATTTGATACGGGGAGGTTTCTTTTTGAGGGCTTTCTGCCGGCTGATAAGGTTGAAAGGGACAGGGTACTCTCCGAGCTTAAAAATGAGACCGGAACGCTTATTTTTTATGAGGCGCCCCACAGGTTAAAAAAGACGGTCGCTGTCTTATATGAAGGGCTGGGCAACCGGAGGGTCGCTTTTTGCCGAGAGCTTACAAAGCTGCATGAGCAGATAGTCCGGATGGAGCTTAAGGATGCAGCGGGATATTTTGAAAAGACCGAGCCGCGGGGGGAATATGTCCTTGTTGTGGAGGGCAGGGATAAGGATGAGCTCTTAAAAGAAAAGCGGGAGGAATTTAAGACGGTATCCGTTACGGATCGCGTAAGATCATATGTTGACGGAGGAATGGATAAAAAAGAAGCCATGAGAGCGGTTGCAAGGGAGCGCGGTGTGTCCAAACGGGATATATACAATGCTCTGTTAAAGGAGGAAGAATGAGAGGATCGGGATTTATGAAGTGGATCGTATTGGTGCTTATAATTGCGTGTGCAGCGGCAATGTTAAGCGGCTGTGTAAAAAAATACCGGGGTAAGGACGGACCGGTTTCGGTGATCGGAGAGCCTGAGACAGATGATGATACCGTTGTATCCGAAGAAGAAAAGGAAGTGACAGAAGAGGCAGGAACCGTACAGGATACAAAGGCATTAAAGGATGCCGTAAATACGTTTAACTGGAATTATTTTGACAATGCCGATATAAAAGAGAATATGTTTTATTCCCCGTACAGTCTGGAAAGGGCATTAGCCGTGGCAGCATACGGAGCCGGCGGGCAAAATGCCGAGCAGATGAAAAAAGTCCTTAATATAAAGGATATGGATATGTTTTTGAATGACTGTGGTGCCCTTTTAAGCGGGTACGGAAATGAAAACGGGAAATTCATGGTCGCGGACTCTTTGTGGATCGATAAGACCTTTAATGAAGACCCGGGTATTAATGAAGATTATGTACGGGCGCTTAAAGAAAAGGTGAATGCCGAAGTGAAGATTGGGGATTTTGCGGGTGATCCCGAGGGCGTAGCAAAGGAGATCACAAAATGGGTGAGCGAAAAAACGGACGGGCTTATTTCTGATTATTCTCCGATAGCGAACGATAAAACCGTTATGGATATTTTAAATGCAGTCTATTTTTCGGGTGAATGGGAACATCAATTTATGAAGGAGGATACATTTGAAGGGGATTTTAACGGAACAGAAACCGGTAAGGCTGAAATGATGAGCATGATGAATGAAAGCTTCCGTTACTATGAAGATGATATTTTTAAGGGTATCGAGCTTCCTTATAAAAACAGCAGTATGGTGATGGATATAGTATTGCCGGTGTCTGCCAATGACATCGGGGCGGGAGAAGAGTGGAAAGGTCTTACAACCGCAGAAAAAGAGGCATTTATAGATAATATTTCGGATGCGGATATGACGGAGGTGACATATCTGCAAATCCCTAAGTTTTCTGCCGATATCACGGCGCAGGGGCTTAAAGAGACCCTGAAGGCTATGGGTATGGAGGATGCTTTTGACCCCGGGAAGGCGGATTTTTCCGGAATCGCCAAAAATCTGTACGTCTCGGATATTGCTCACAGGGCAAAGATAGAAGTGGATGAAGAGGGAAGCAGGGCTGCTGCCGTTACTGAGATGGAAATGGCGGTTACCGCAATAGCGCCGGTCGAAGATCCGATAGAATTTATATGCGATCATCCGTTTGTTTATGTGATACGGGACTCCGATACCGGAGTGATCTTATTTACAGGGCTGGTAAATTCGTTATAAGTTACAATTCAGCACTTGACCGGTGCTGAATTGCAACACGTTTGGCGCATTAGAATTGCCTTCGGCAATGGCGCCAAACCTACGCTCAAAGTTTATTGACCCGTAGCCACTCGCCGTCATCAGCAAGCTTATGCCTCTCGTGGCTCGGGACTGAATTGTAACCGTTATAATTCGCGATTTTACTTGACATTTCGGGGATATGTGAGTATAAATATTGATAGTGTACATTTGATGCTGATTATTACAGCATTGAAGGGAAATTCATAAAGAAAACAGAGAGGAGTTCATAAAATGAACAAAACAGAATTAGTATCAGCTATCGCTGACAAAGCAGGAATTTCAAAGAAGGATTCCGAGAAGGCTCTTAAGGCTTTCACAGACACAATTACAGCACAGCTTAAGAAGGGTGACAAGGTTCAGCTTGTAGGTTTTGGTACATTTGAAGTTACAAAGAGGGCTGCAAGAGAGGGAAGAAATCCTCAGACCGGAGAGGTTATGAAGATCGCAGCTTCCAAGGCTCCCAAGTTTAAGGCAGGCAAGGCATTAAAGGATCTTGTAAATAAGAAATAATTATTCAGCTATCTTAAGAAGCGTGCGGTGATCCGCACGCTTCTTGTGTTTTATTCCCAGGAGAAGGAGGAAAAGAGAATGAGACTTGATAAATATCTTAAGGTATCAAGGCTTATCAAGAGAAGGACGGTGGCAAATGAGGCCTGTGATGCCGGCAGGGTAACGATAAACGGAAAGACCGCAAAGGCAGGGGACAGGGTTAGTGTAGGTGATATCATAGAGATCAGCTTCGGTGACAGGACGGTAAAAGCGGAGGTTCTGAAAATCGCGGAGACAGTAAAAAAGGATGAGGCATCGGAACTTTTCAGATATGTCTGAATAGGCTCTGTTTGGAATGACTGGTACATAAAAGGATAACCGACCCCTACATCTTGTATTTGACGAAGTACAATTTGAGTGTTAACATAATTATATTACATAATTTACAAAATGGGGTAGTATTTCGGTGCAATATTCGGGAAGATACGCGAACAGGCGTTCTTACAACAGAATAGGTTCTGTAAACCATAAGGCTGCCATGTATCGTAAACCAAGGCAGAATACATTTGCCGTATTCAGTATTATCATAGTAGTGGTGATGCTCATATCCGTTATGGCGGTGGACGGGATCGGGCTCTCAAAAAAGAGAGCGGCCAATGCAAACCGTATTAAGGAGATCAATGCACAGATAGAGGCTGAATACGAAAGACAGGCACAGCTTAAGGAATATGAAAAATATACCTGTACCAAAAAATTCGTGGAAGAGACCGCAAAGGAAAAGCTCGGTCTCGTCCATGAGGGAGAAATAATATTTAAGCCGAATGACTAAATACAGTTTCGAGGAAAGGACAGACAATTATATAAAGGAAAATGCCATGCTAAAGCAGGGTGATTCGATAGCGGCAGGCATTTCGGGAGGGGCTGACTCCGTCTGCCTCTTTTTTGTGCTGTTAAGGCTTAAGGAAAAATACGGTCTGAAATTAAAGGTCATTCACGTTATGCACGGAATCCGCGGGGATGAGGCCGAGCGCGACAAAGATTTTGTTAAAGCCTTGTGTAAACGGCATAACGTACCTTTTTTTTGCAAAAAAGCCGATGTGCCGGCACTGGCAAAGGACAGGGGGATGTCTGTTGAAGAGGCTGGAAGATATGTAAGGTATGAGGCCTTTGAGGAGGCGGGGTGTGATGTGACAGCCGTTGCCCATAATGCAAACGATCTTGCCGAAACGGTATTATTCAATCTGATCAGGGGAAGCATGGTGACGGGACTGTGCGGGATACAGCCTGTAAACGGCAGGATAATACGCCCTCTGCTCTGTGTTACAAGAGAGGAGATAGAAGAATATCTTACGCTTTGTGATGAAAAGTGGATAAACGACAGTACAAATTACGATAATGAGTATTCGAGAAATAAGATAAGAAATATCATATTGAAGACCGCAAAGGAGATAAACGCCGGAGCGATAGACCATATCACACGGACGGCCGGTGAATTAAGAAAGATAGACGCTTATCTGGAAAAAAACACCGGGGATGCGAAAAGAAAATATGTTATTTTCCGTGACGACTTAAGCGCGCAGATACGGACAGAAGCGACCGAACTTGAAGAGATCATATTTGAACGGATGATATATGATGTCATTGCAGGACTTGGCGGCAGAAAAAAGGATATCACCGCGGCGCATGTAAATATGGTCAGGGAGCTTTTTTACGGTATCAGCGGGAAAAAGGCCGACCTTATATACGGTCTTCAGGCTGAAAGAAGCTTTGACTGTATCATCATAAGGAGAACGGATAAAGAGCAAAAAGAAGCGTCTGCGGATGATGAGATAATGCTTAAGGAGGGAATATTAAAGCTGCCGGGAGGCTGTGAGGCATATGTCAGGGTCTTTGACAACGAGGGAGAGGATATAGAAAATCTTTCATATACGAAATGGTTTGATTATGATAAAATCAAATACGGTGCCGTATTCCGCACCAGAAGGGCGGGAGACAGGATCACTATAAAGAACGGCAGCAAAAAGGTCAAGGATGTGCTGATAGAAGGAAAGGTACCGGCGCATATCAGGGACAGCATATATATGCTTGCCGACGGAGATGAGATAATGTGGGTCCCCGGCATACGTTATTCGGAAAGCTACAGGATCGACAGGGAAACAAAAAAAATACTTGAAGTGATTTTTAAGGAGGCAGAGGATGGGCGATAAACTCAAAATCATGTATACGGAAGAAGAGACCAATAAAAGAATACGGGAATTGGGAGAGCAGATAAGCCGGGATTACGGTGACAGGGAGATCACGATCATTTGTATTCTTAAGGGTGCATCGTTTTTTGCATGTGAGCTGGCAAAAAGGATAGATAATCCGGTTAATATGGAATTTATGAGGTGCTCCAGCTACGGCAATGAAACCCAGAGCAGCGGAGAGGTCAGGATAGTGCTCGATCTGGACAATCCGATAAAGGGCAAGGATGTTCTGGTGGTTGAGGATATCATAGATACGGGGAGAACGATGAAAACTCTTGTAGGCACCCTGAAAAACAGAGGTGCAAATTCGGTAAAGGTGTGTACTCTTCTTGATAAGCCCGAAAGAAGGGTTGTGGATATAAAGGCTGATTATACGGGCTTTGTGATACCCGATAAATTTGTGGTTGGATACGGACTTGATTATGCCCAGAGGCACAGAAATCTTCCGTATATAGCCGAAGTGGAGGTTTAAGGTGAACGGAACAGGCAGAGGACTTGCTTTATATGTGCTGATCATAGCAGCGGTCTTTATCGTGATACTGTCGGTGAGCAATACATGGCAGGCACAGGATACATACACATATGAGCAGTTTATCAATGATGTAGATAATGAAAATGTTAGGGCTATCGTGGTGAGGCCGTATAGGGAGACACCCACCGGAGCGGTTGAGGTAACATTAAAAACGGGCAAGACAAGGACCTTATTTGTTGCGGATGTTTCCGAGACAGAGAAGGAGCTGAAAAAGCTCTTTCCCTCATATATCGAGCAGGAGGTGGAAAAAGAGAGCCTTTTTGCCTTATACGGCATACCCGTACTTATGACGATAGCTGCAGTACTTATCGTTATGGCTTTGATGAACGGTCAGGCAAATGCGGCAGCCGGCGGCAACCGTATGGCAAATTTCGGAAAGAGCCGTGCAAGGATGTTCAATTCGGGGGATACAAAGGTTACTTTTGATGATGTGGCGGGACTTCAGGAGGAAAAGGAGAATCTTGAAGAAATCGTGGATTTCTTAAAAGACCCCGCAAAATATACATCCGTAGGTGCGAGGATTCCCAAGGGCGTGATCCTTGTGGGGTCACCCGGAACGGGAAAGACACTGTTAGCAAAGGCGGTGGCAGGAGAAGCGGGAGTACCGTTTTTTTCGATCTCGGGTTCGGATTTTGTGGAAATGTTCGTCGGAGTAGGTGCATCAAGAGTCAGGGATCTTTTTGCGGAGGCCAAAAAGAATTCACCCTGCATAGTATTTATAGATGAGATAGATGCAGTCGCCAGACGCAGAGGTACCGGACTTGGCGGCGGACACGATGAAAGAGAGCAGACCTTAAACCAGCTTCTTGTGGAGATGGACGGATTCGGAGTAAATGAAGGCATAATCGTTATGGCTGCCACAAACAGGGTGGATATCCTTGATCCGGCGATACTCAGACCCGGAAGATTTGACAGAAAGGTCGGAGTAGGGTCACCCGATATAAAGGGCAGAGAGGACATACTTAAGATACATTCAAAGAACAAGCCGCTCGGAGATGATGTGGATCTTGCACAGATAGCGCGTACCACAGCGGGATTTACAGGAGCGGATCTGGAAAATCTGATGAATGAGGCTGCTATCTATGCGGCAAAGGAAGGACGGGCCTATATTGTCCAGAAGGATATAAATGCCGCATTCATAAAGGTCGGGATAGGAGCCGAAAAAAAGAGCCGTGTGATATCCGACGAAGAAAAGCGCATCACCGCTTATCATGAGGCGGGACATGCGGTACTTTTCCATATACTTCCCGGTGTGGGGCCGGTCTATACCATATCCATAATACCGACAGGTATGGGTGCTGCGGGATATACCATGCCTCTTCCGGAAAAAGATGAGATGTTCAGGACAAAGAGCAGGATGATCAATGAGATCATAGTCGATCTCGGAGGAAGAGTTGCCGAGGAAATGTTTTTTGAGGATGTCACAACGGGAGCATCCCAGGACTTCAAGCAGGCAACGAGAATGGCACGGAGAATGGTTACGACTTACGGTATGAGCGACAGGATGGGTGTGGTAAATTATGATGAGGATGATGACGAGGTCTTCATTGGAAGAGATCTTGCGCATACCAGAAAGTTTTCGGAAGAGACCGCAAATGAGATTGATGAAGAGGTTAAGGCGATAATAGATTCATGTCACGAAAAAGCCAGACAGTTGATACGGGAGAATAAAGCCGTACTTGAGAAAACAGCAAAGCTTCTTCTTGAAAAAGAAAAGATCACAAGAGAGGAATTTGAAGAGCTTTGGCAAACCACATAGGGGTGTTTTGTGGAAAATGCACAAAAAAGTATATGATCGCTTGTAAGGTTTGTGCAAAATGAGGCTTGTTGAATTATCGATAAAGTGCTATATTATCAGCGTACCCCCCAATACAAGATATAGTTTTCAAAAAACTATACCCCATAAGAAAGAAATACCTTCTCCAAATCAGCCGGCATAAGCCGGCTGATTTACTTTTTGTGCAGATAATGAGCAGGGGGATTCATTCCCCTGCTCAATCTGCGGGGTGGTCATTTTTTGATAATTATGGTATTATTCTTGCCATATGAAAGAGAAATTATACACGATCCCCTTAAACGAAGCCATGGATGCCAATGATGAATGTCCTCTCTGCGTTGTGAAAAGAAATGTGGAGCAGGATCTGTTGGACTATTGTCTGGGGCCGGGAGCTTCTTATATGGAGAGCGATACGAGGGATGATACCGATAAGGAAGGCTTCTGTAGAGAGCATTTCAAGAAAATGTTTGATTACGGGAATGCTCTGGGAAATGCATGGATATTAAAGACCCATTATAAAAGGACCATAGAGGAAATGGACAGGGCAGTCTCAAGGTTTTCGGCTCCGGCAGGAAAGAAGCTGTTTTCAAGATCCGAGGCAGGGAGCGACAGCGTGAGCAGATGGATCAATGAAAGAGAGCAGTCCTGTTATATCTGCAGGAGGATGGAGGATACTTACGAGAGGTATCTGGACACCTTTTTCGTACTGTACAAAAAAGACGATGCTTTCAGGGATAAGGTAAAAAACAGTAAAGGCTTCTGTCTTCCGCATTTTAAGGATGTGGTAAAAAAGGCAGCCGACAGTCTCGATGATAAGGAAAAAGGTTCTTTTTATGACACGGTTTTTGATGTGATGAAAAAGAACATGGAGCGGATCAGTAATGATGTGGCGTGGTTTGTGGAAAAGTTTGACTACAGAAATGCCGATGAGCCGTGGAAGGATTCAAAAGACGCTATACAAAGAGGGATGCAGAAGCTTGCGGGAGGCTTTCCGGCTGATCCCGTGTATAAAAATAAATAAATAAAGCTATAAAGTATTTTGGAAATCAGCCGATATAAAAGGTGCAAGCATTTATATGCGGAACATGCGGGCAAAGAAAGGATAACTAATGAAGATAGGATCGGGAATCCAGAGTTTTTACAACTCAACTTCAAAAGTAAATGATTTAAGTCAGGTCTCCGGAGCTTCAAGGGTTTCGGATACAGCTTCGACGTTATCCGAAAGAAACGGGCAAAATAACGGCGGTTCGGGTTATATTTCCGAGCATGGCGGAGTCATAAGGACAAAGGTCTCTCCCGAGAACGCATTCCAGAAGGTCAGGCTTGAAAATCCGAGGCAGAAGGTTGAGGATATGGCAGACAAGCTTATGAGCAAGCTGCCGGATATAATGAAGGATATGAAGAGACTTACAGAGGATGAGACAGCGGAAAGGCAGAAGGTTGTTATAAACGAAAACAATGCGGCAGCGGCACAGAAGGCAGCCGCAGATAAGGTTCAACTCGCTGACTTTTCCTTATAAATCACCGATATAAATATGGTTTTACGAAAATACCGCGATCTCAGGCGGTATTTTCTTTTTGCTTTTAAGAAAGATAAAGGGGACTTTGGAAAACCGCATTTCTTGACCCTCCAAGGGTGTTATGTTAATATATTGCTATATGTACGGAAATTTATAGATGATGGAGGCAGCTTGTAAATATGAGCGAAAAGGGAACTTATTATATAACGACCGCGATAGCCTATGCGTCCGGCAAACCTCATATAGGAAATACATATGAGATAGTATTGGCGGACTGTATAGCCAGATTTAAAAGGCAGGAAGGCTATGAAGTATATTTTCAGACCGGTACTGACGAACACGGACAGAAGATAGAGGAAAAGAGTGCGGCAGCAGGCGTGACTCCAAAGGAATTTGTGGATAATGCCGCATGCGAGATAAAAAAGATATGGGATCTGATGAATACCTCGTATGATAAATTTATGAGGACGACGGATAAAGATCACGAGGAGCAGGTTCAAAAGATATTCAGGAAGCTTTATGAGCAGGGGGATATATATAAGGGAGCTTATGAAGGGATGTACTGTACTCCCTGTGAGTCGTTCTGGACACCTGCGCAGCTTAAGGACGGGAAATGTCCTGACTGCGGAAGACCCGTATCGGCTGCCAGAGAGGAAGCATATTTCTTCAAGATGAGCAAATATGCCGACAGACTTATTGAGCATATCGAGACTCATCCGGAGTTTATCCAGCCGGCCGCAAGAAAAAATGAAATGATGAATAATTTCCTTAAGCCCGGACTGCAGGATCTGTGTGTGTCAAGAACCGCATTCAAATGGGGAATACCGGTCACTTTTGACGAAAAGCATGTGGTATATGTGTGGCTGGATGCCCTGACAAACTACATAACCAAGATAGGATATGATGCCGACGGAAATCATTCGGAGCTTTATAAAAAATTCTGGCCGGCGGACCTTCACCTTATAGGAAAGGATATCATCAGATTTCATACCATATACTGGCCTATTTTCCTTATGGCTCTGGGAGAGCCTCTTCCGAAGCAGGTATTCGGACATCCGTGGCTGCTTGTGGGCGACGGGAAAATGAGCAAATCCAAGGGAAATACCATATATGCGGATACGCTTGCGGATATGTTCGGGGTGGATGCCGTAAGATACTTTATGGTTCATGAAATGCCCTTTGATAATGACGGAGTCTTTACATGGGATACCATGGTGGAGAGATTCAATTCCGACCTTGCAAATACTCTCGGAAATCTTGTAAAGAGGACAATATCCATGAGCAATCAGTATTTCGGCGGTGTGATAACGGATATGGGAGTGCATGAGGAGGTGGATGATGACCTTTATGCAACCGTTCTCGGCACAAGGGATAGATCGGTTTCCTTAATGGAAACCCTGCATGTGGCAGATTGTCTGACCGCGATATTTAATATTTTCAGAAGATGTAATAAATATATTGATGAAACAGAGCCGTGGGTTCTGGCAAAGGATGAGGCAAAGAAGGACAGGCTTTCAACGGTCCTGTACAATCTTCTGGACTGCATAGCCATAGGTGCGGCTCTGTTACAGAGCTTCCTGCCGGACACATCCGAAAGCATCTTAAAGCAGCTTAATACAAAGGAACCGGAGTTTGATGACTGTGACAAAAAAGGTGCTTTCATATCCGGAACAAAGGTGACGGAGAATCCTGAAACACTGTTTGAAAGAAAGAAAATGGCAGACATTTTAAAGAAGGTTGAGGAGCTCTATCCGTCTGACAGGAATTGACATTCTGCGTGGATCAGGCCGGGTATAAAACCGGTAATTCAGATAAAGAGAGGACTATGGAACAGTATTTAATTGACTCAAGAGATATGAAAACCAAGCTGGCCGCATATGAGTGGGTACCGAAAAACGGTATACAAGCCATTGTTATTGCCGTACACGGTATGAGTGAATATATGCTCAGGTATGCGGAAATGGCGGAATATCTCAATACAAAGGGAATACTTTTTGCGGGGATAGACCTTTTAGGACACGGTAAGTCCGTATCCGATGAAAGCGAGCTGGGATATTTCTGCGAAAGGGATGCGGCAACCGTGGTAGTACGGGATGTACACAGGCTTAAGAAGACGGTGCAGGATAAGTATCCGGGCATACCCGTATTTCTTTTCGGACATTCAATGGGCTCGTTTATTGCGAGGAATTACATCGAAAGATACGGTACCGGAATTGACGGGGTTATCATTCAGGGCGGCGGAGACAACAGCGGATTCAAGCTGGGGGTCGGGAAGGCGCTCACATCGGCGGTAGGAAAGCTTAAAGGTCCGCATTACCGCAGTAAGCTCTGTACGGCAGCCACTTTGGGCGCGTATATCAACTCGGTAAAAAATGAGGACAGCACAAGCGCATGGATCGCAAAGAGGAAAGAGGTCGTAAAAAAATATGATGAAGATCCGTTGTGCGGGTTTATTTTTACCGTAAACGGATATGATACTCTTGTCGAGCTTTGCTCAAGAAGCAGAGACAGAAAACTTTTGGGGAGCATACCGAAGAGTCTGCCCATGCTTATTGTTTCGGGAAGAGAGGACCCTGTCGGTGAAAACGGCGCGGGAGTGCAGAGAATGTACGATATGTATAAAGAGCTCGGGATGGAGGACATTAAGATGGAGCTTATAGACGATGCCCGGCATGAGATACATAACGAAGACAAAAGGTATGAGCTGTTTGATAAGTATGCGGTCTTTATAGAAAATCACAGCAATAAGGAGATGCAGGCAGGTTAAAGGTCACGAAGAAAGCTCCGGCACATGCCGGAAATTTACAAAGTGTGTTATATGAGGAGTAACGATCATGAGAATTATGAAAAAACTGACAGCCGTAATACTTATAGCGGCACTTACTGTATCGGGAAGTACGGGTGTATTTGCATCCGATACGGCCACGGTTGTGACATTCGGTAATGATAATAATACCGGAGAGCAGAGTACACAGACTCAGACAGGACAGGACAGTACGCAGCAGAGCGCCACACAGCAGACGGCTCCGGCGGGCAGTACTACGCCGTATCTTGCACTGGGTGCCGACTTAAACCCGCAGCAGCTTGCAACGGTAACTGCGCTTATGGGACTTGCGGGTACCGACATCAGCAATTACAATGTGGTATATGTTACTAATGCCGAGGAACACCAGTATCTGGATTCGTACATCTCTCCTTCGGTAATCGGTACAAAATCATTGTCGTCGGTTCTGGTAAGACCCGCAGAATCGGGTCACGGGATAACGGTAACAACGCAGAATATAACCTATTGTACCGAGGGCATGTACAGAAACGCACTGCTTACGGCGGGAGTCGAAAATGCCGACATTATGGTGGTCGGACCTTCTCCGATATCAGGTACGGCAGCTCTTATCGGTGCGTTAAAGGCGTATGCCGACATGACGGATACTACGGTAAACGAAAAGGCTCTGGATACATCCTTAAACGAGATAGTTACCACAGGACAGATAGAAGAGGCACTTGACGGGGCATCAAAGGAAGATGTCGAGTCGATGATAGCGTTTATCAAAGCGGAGATCGCCGGAAAGGAGCTGAACAACCGTGAAGAGATAGAGGCCGCGGTTAGACAGGCCATAAAGGATTACGGCGGAGATGTCACGCTTGATGAAAATGAGATAAAGCAGATAGTCGATCTTATGGTGAAGATAAAGGATCTGGGACTGGATTACAATACACTTCTCGATCAGGCGTCCGACCTTTATGCAAAGTTCGGTGACAAGCTCACAGCCGAGGATATAGCAAAGGCTGCGGCAGACGGGGTGATGGCCGGATTTTCGGCAAAGATCAAGGATGCGTTTTCGGGGATAGCCGAGGGAATAAAAAGCTTCTTTTCAGGACTCTTTAACAGATAATGAAATGTCGGAACATACATACTCGGTAAGGATGATAAAGCGAACTGAATGGGAAGACGCAATGGCTCTTTGCCGTAGCGTCTTTCTTGAATTTGAATCACCCCTGTATTCATGGGAAGGTACGGAGAATTTTTACAGATTTACCTGTGACGAGACCCTGTACAGGGTATTTATAAACGGCGGGTATCCCGTATGCGCGGCTTTCTGGGGCGGACGGATGATAGGAGTGGCGGCGGTCAGAAGCGGTCCGCATCTGTCCCTGCTCTTTGTCGACAAGGCGTTTCAGAGAAAAGGGGTGGGAACTGCCCTTGTTAATTATATGCACGAGTATCTGTTAAGCACTCATACCGGACTGGGGAATGAAAAGATGACTGTTAACGCATCACCGGTCGGAGTGAATTTCTATAAGTATATGGGGTTTAAGGCAACGGATAAGCAGCAGCTAAAGGACGGGATAGTATATACACCGATGGAATTGTGGCTGTAAAAGGAGGATACAATGATCACAAACCAGATTATTCAGAAGTGTATTAATACCTTAAAGGATTATTCGAAGACGGAATTATGCGTATTTGAGGTAAACGGAGCGGTAGCGGCATCGACATTTTCCGCAGACGATCTTGAGCCGGAAAGCATACGTTCTTTCATTTCGAGCATGGCTGACAGTCAGATGATAAAGGACTATCATCTTTTTAAGGTGATCGATGAAGGAGATATCCTGTATGTGCTTGTCTCAAAGGACGGAGACGATCCGCAGCTTATAGGGCGGATAGCGGCAAGCGAGCTGGAGCATCTGACAGAGGCTTATAAGGAGAGATTTGATCAGAATAATTTCTTTCAGAATCTTCTTTTGGATAATATGCTGAGCGTGGATATATATAATCAGGCAAAAAAGTTTAAGATCCTTACGGATGTCACCAGAGGAGTATTTATAATCGAACCGCAGACTGAAAGAGAAAGCGGATGTATGGAGCTTTTAAGGTCCCTGTACATGAACAGTGAAAACGACTATGTGACAGCGGTGGACGAGAAAAATATCATTCTGGTAAAATCCTTTTCAAAGGACGATGACAGCAGTGAAAAAGAGCTTGAATCCATCGCAAGGATGCTTGTGGACACGATGAACACCGAGCTTATGATAAGAGCAAAGGTGGCTTACGGAACCGTGGAAAGCGATATTAAAAAGGCATCCCAGTCATATAAGGAAGCAAAGATGGCGCTGGAGGTCGGAAAGGTGTTTTATGCGGAAAGGGATGTGGTCGGATATAATTCACTGGGGATAGGAAGACTTGTCTATCAGCTGCAGCCTACCTTGTGTGACATTTTTCTTCATGAAGTATTCGGAGAAGAGGTACCGGAGTCCTTTGACGATGAAACTCTGGTAACGGTCAATAAATTCTTTGAAAACAACCTGAATGTTTCCGAAACCTCAAGACAGCTCTTTGTTCACAGAAACACTCTTGTATACAGGATAGAAAAGCTGGAGAAAGCAACGGGGCTTGACATAAGAGCATTTGATGATGCGCTCACATTAAAGATAGCCCTTATGGTAATGGATTATATGAGATATATAAAGCAAAGGGAGTATTGATGCTTATCTGCGGATACAATAAAACCACGCTCTTGGATTACCCGGGGAGAACGGCTTGTACGGTCTTTACGGGTAATTGTAATTTCAGATGTGTATATTGTCACAACGCCCCGCTGGTGTTGGACCCGTCTTCCCAGCCGACCGTACCGGAGGAGGAGATTTTCTCGTTTTTAAGGAAGCGTAAGAATATCCTTAACGGAGTATGCATTACGGGAGGCGAGCCCACACTTCAGCCGGATCTTTCCGGCTTTATAGAAAAGATAAGGGAATTGGGCTATGACGTAAAGCTCGATACGAACGGGTACAGACCCGGGGTTTTAAGAGAGCTGACGGATAAAGGGCTGGTAAATATGGTGGCAATGGATATCAAGACAGACAGAAGAAGATATCCCATTATCACCCAGGTTGAAAAAACAGATCTGAAAAAGCTGGATGAGAGTATAGATATTTTGATAAAAGGCGATACGGACTACGAATTCAGAACGACGGTGGTAGATGAGTATTTTGATGATGAAGCGGCAGAGGATACGGGCAGATGGCTTAAAGGGGCAAAGGTGCTTTATCTGCAGGAGTTTAAAGACGGCGATACGGTGATAAAGGGGGGACTGCATTCACCCGGAAGGGCAAAAATGGAGCGGTATGCAGGCATCCTTTCTGAATATATAGATAAGGTGGAGCTCAGAGGTGTTGACTGACGAAAAATATATGAAAGAAGCCTTAAAACAGGCAAAAAAAGCATTCGATATCGGTGAAGTGCCTGTCGGAGCGGTTGTGGTATATGACGGAAAGATAATAGGACGGGGATATAACCGCAGGAATACGGATAAGGTTGCTCTTGCGCATGCCGAGATAACGGCGATAAAAAAAGCAGCCAAATACATGGGAGACTGGAGGCTGGAGGGGTGTACGATCTATGTTACACTTGAACCCTGCCCGATGTGCGCGGGGGCTATCGTACAGTCAAGGCTGGACCGGTGTGTTTTTTCCTGCAAGTCTGATAAGGCCGGATGTGCAGGATCCTTGATCAATCTTCTTGATATGAAGGAATTAAATCACAGGGTGGAGATCACCACCGGTATACTTGAAGAGGACTGCAGGGAGCTGCTGCAGATGTTTTTCAGGGAGCTCAGGATGAAAAACAGTATATGATCCGTTCGAATATGATTTGACAAGAAAATGCTGCAAGGATAAAATGATTTTTAACGGCGGCTATCTGTGGCAGTGTTGACATTTCGGTCCTGCGCAATAAAAACCCGTGAACCGTGTCAGGTTGGGAACAAAGCAGCACTAAGCGGGATCTTTTATGTGACGCAGGGATTCCGGGACCGAGCTGTCACAGGTAGTAACGCCGCTGTTTGAACTCCGGGATGAGGTATTGTCGAAACTTCTGATATATTCTGTTTTTAATACTATAATGAAAAAACTCTCTAAGGAAAAACTGAATAAATACGGTAAAGAACTGAAAAAAAAGGCTGATGAGCTGGGTGAGGCAGGCAGGAAGAAGGCTGAAGAGCTCGGAAGGAGAGGCAGCGATCGTAAGAGTGATGCAGCCGTGTGGAATTCTGCCGCCTTGAAGGAAATGCAGGAGAGGAATGAAAAATATCTTGCGCAGCTTAAAGAAA
This sequence comes from Lachnospiraceae bacterium, assembly GCA_017633935.1. Lineage (GTDB taxonomy): Bacteria > Bacillota > Clostridia > Lachnospirales > Lachnospiraceae > NK4A144. Next base: position 21,567 of record JAGBOJ010000075.1, read on the forward strand.
AGAGTGAGATCGGACTTGAAGAATTAAAAGAAAAGGGGATCGCTCAGGCAGAGTATCTGGTAAAAAAGAAACGCACGGTAATAATGTGCATCATTGTGATTATCGGCGCCATGATATCCATTGCCCAGAATTTGATAGGTCTTTCTCTTGGGGCATCCGCACCTCACGATATATTCGGAATAGTTATCGTGTCTTCACTTTGCGGAACAGTCCCCGGGATCTTTTCCGTAATACTGCTTTTTGTCTATAAGGTGCTTGTGCAGACCTCAAGCATATATAATATAGCGATCTATTTTTTTATAGCGGTGATCGCTTCCGCAACGGCAAGACAGGGAATATACAGGTCTAAATTTAAGACATCGCTGGTATTTGTCGCATACTCGTTTCTGTCGGGTGCGACCGTCCTTATAAATCATATCGTAGTCGGAAACGGACTTACCACAAAGGTATATATGGACAGTCTGTGGGCATTTCTGCTGGAAATGCCGTTCTGCTTCATGACGGTCTGTGTCATATATGCCGTTCTTAATTTCTGTCCCGAAGGATTAAGGATATATTTTTCAAATGCTCTGTTTTACAGCAATGATGAGGTCACAAGGCAGATCCTTCATAAAAGGGTAAAGGAACGCATGGGCTTAAGCCGCAAGATCACCACGATCACGATGGCAGAGGCGGCGGTGCTTGCCATCTCCGCATCGGCATTTGCGAATCTCCTTATAGGAAATATGGATTTTACCGGCGCCGTGATGAGAAATCTTTCCGCAAGCGGGAATATAGTATCGGAGATAGGAGAGAGGGCACAGATAATAAGTGACGGGCTTGAAAACCCGGATATGCCCATGCCGCCCCCGGAACCTCCCGAAAAGGATGACGGAAGATTCTTTGAAAAGATGCTTTCCGGGAATATGGCATATATGCCGCAAAGAATGTCGGGAAATGAAGTCTTTACTGACAGGGAGGCACATTTTAACGAAATATTCCGTAATCGTAACTTAAGTGCCGAAAACCAGCTTGCGTTTATCATGAGGCTGATCATGCTCCTCTTTGCGTTTTCGATCATTACAGGACTTATTGCCAATTTCCTTGCGCAGAAGACCATAGCGGAACCGATCAAAAAAATATCCGGTGCAATGAGCGCCTTTGCGTATGACACCGGAGATATGAGGGTGGGCGGAACGGATGCTATAACCTCACTTAAGATCCATACAAAGGATGAGATAGAGGAATTATACAACGCGATATTAAAGACCGTTAACGATATGAACGGTTATCTTGAACGGATAGAAGCGGAAGAAGAAATGGAAAATGCCCTTAAGGTGGCGCAGGCTGCAAATGAGGCAAAATCCAATTTCCTTTCAAGTATGTCCCACGAGATAAGGACTCCCATAAATGCGGTACTGGGATTCGATGAAATGATCCTTATGGAAAACGATAATCCCGATATCGAAAAATATGCCGAAGATATCCAGTCTGCGGGAAGGACATTGCTTTCGCTGATAAACGACATACTCGATTTTTCAAAGATCGAAGCAGGCAAGATGAACATAGTTCCCGTGGAATATGAGCTTTGTTCCACCATTAACGATATGATAAATATGGCTTCATCGCTGGCACGCGACAAAGGGCTTTATCTGGATGTGAATGTGGACAGTAAGATGCCGCATCTTCTGTACGGGGATGAAGTGCGCTTAAAGCAGATCATGCTTAATATACTCACCAATGCCGTTAAATACACCGAAAAGGGCGGAGTAACCTTTAATGTGGGATTTGAAAAAATTGATGATGAAAATATATATTTCATTGTCAGCGTCAGGGATACCGGCATAGGTATCAAGGAAGAGGATATGGATAAGCTCTTCTCGCCGTTTGAAAGGCTCGATGAACAAAAGAATTCCGCCGTAAAGGGTACTGGTCTCGGTATGAGCATCACAAAACAGCTTTTATCCAAGATGGATTCAAAGCTTGAGGTGGAAAGCGTTTACGGAGAGGGGTCAAATTTCAGCTTTAAGGTGATACAGAAGGTTACCAAATGGGAGGAGGTCGGAAATCTTTCCGAAGCCTTTAAGAAATATCTGCCGCATGAAGCGGACAAGCATAAGAATGATAACTTTTTTGCACCGGATGCAAGGATTCTGGTGGTGGATGATACGGAGTTTAATCTGCTCGTGGTGACGAGACTCCTTAAGAGGACAAAGATTCGGATAGACACTGCCGCAAGCGGAAAAGAAACCTTAGACCTTATATGTAAGAACAGATATGATATCGTTTATATAGATCATATGATGCCTCAGATGGACGGGATTGAGACCTTCAAGGCAATGAAGGGATTGGAGGGTAACCTGAATGCGGATATCCCGTGGATCGTTCTTACAGCGAATGCCGTTTCCGGTGCAAGGGAAAAATACATGGCGGAGGGATTTACGGATTATATGACAAAACCCGTAAATTATCTCACCCTTAAAAATTCCCTTATCAAATATCTTCCCGGGGAGAAGATCACAGAGACAATTGATGGGGAAGATAACGAAAAAACCGAGGCTTCTAAGGAGAGCGGGGATGAATGCGACTGCCGCTTAAAAGAGCTTATGGACGAGATCCCGGGTATTGATTATGAGGAAGGGATCAAAAATTCGGATTGTGAAGAGATCCTGCTTGAAGTCATACGCGGGTATCACGATTCGATAGATGAAAAATCCGCTACCATAGAGGATTGCCTGAACAGAAAGGACTATAAGAATTATACGATATTTGTACATGCCCTGAAGAGCTCTTCAAGGCTTATCGGGGCAATGGAGCTTTCCGGACTTGCGGCAGATATGGAAGCGGCGGGAAATGCCGTACAGGAAAATGAGGAAGGCAGCAGGGAATATGACGAGGCGGTCCTGCTGATACGGGAAAAGACTCCGGAGCTTTTATCGGTCTACAGAGGATTTAAAAACGGACTTGCCTGTGTAGTGGAGGAAGAAGAAACGGATAAGGATGACAGACCGGAGATAGCCGAAAACGATCTGATGGAGATAGTGATGGCTGTATGCGAATTTGCCGATGCATTTGATTTTGACAGCGCGGATTCGGCTGTAAAGGAGCTGGAGAATTACAGTATACCGGAAAAACATAAAGAAAATATAAAAAAGCTTAAAACACTGGTGAGGAATATAGACAGGGATGGTATTATAGAGTTTAAGGAGAACTTATGAAGATATTGTTTATTGCCGAAGCACAGAGCTTTATGGTAAATGCCATAATGAAAAACCTGAAGGAAGCCAATTTTGAGGTTGAGTTTGTAAAGCCGAAGGTTAATGATATAGATGCCGTCCAGAAGGATTCACTTATCATTCTTATGTATCTGGGGGATTATGTTGATAACATATCCGAAACTTTGGTATATATCAAGGATATCACCGTGGAGGGTGAGAAAAAACTGTTTCTGGTCGGTGCGGATGCGGAGGTAAAGACCGTTAAACAGACCATACCGGAGCAGCTTATCACCGGTGTGCTTGCAAGACCCTTAAATGTGAAGGAGCTTGTCGATCTCATGAATGACACGGTCAGCGATCTGGAGATGAGAGAGGCTAAAAAGCATCTGCTGGTAGTGGATGATGATCCGATCATGCTAAGGACCATCAAGGAATGGCTTTCGGCAAAGTATAATGTAACAATGGTCAATTCGGGAATGAATGCCATCACATATCTGGCAAAGAACAGACCCGATCTGGTGCTTCTTGATTATGAGATGCCGGTGTGCTCCGGACCGCAGACGCTCGAGATGATGCGGTCGGAGGCCGCGACCAGTGATATACCGGTGATGTTTCTCACCGCCAAGGGGGACAGGGAAAGCGTTATGAAGGTTCTGGCCCTGAAACCCGAGGGGTATCTTTTAAAGACCATGAAGCCGGCAGAGATAATAGAAGCGCTGGAATCATTTTTTGAAAAGAAAAAGATGTCCGAATTGAAAAGACTGTAACAGGTACTTAATGACGTCAGGTCAAATAAATATATAAGGAGAAGGAAAAGTTATGGATGCAAAACAGGCAATTATTGACGGAAAGACAACACTTGGTATCGAGTTTGGTTCTACAAGGATCAAGGCGGTATTGATCGGAGAGGACTTTAAGCCGTTGGCAAACGGAAAACACTCATGGGAGAACAGACTGGAAAACGGCATATGGACCTACAGCCTTGATGATATCTGGAACGGACTGCAGGACTGCTATGCGGATCTGGCAAAGGATGTACAGGCACAGTACGGGGTGACTCTTACTACGGTCGGTGCGATCGGCTTTTCAGCGATGATGCACGGTTATATGGTGTTTAACGATAATGATGAGCTGATGGTTCCTTTCAGGACATGGAGAAATACGATCACCGAAGAGGCTTCGGAAAAACTTACAAAGCTCTTTAACTTCCATATTCCCCAGAGATGGAGCGTGGCTCATCTTTATCAGTCGATATTAAACGGCGAGGATCATGTTAAGGATATCAAATATCTTTCGACTCTGGCAGGATATGTACATTGGAGGCTTACAGGAGTTAAGGCCGTGGGAATAGGTGAGGCTTCCGGAATGTTCCCCATCGATCCCGAAAAGAATGATTATGACGAGGGTATGCTTAAGAAGTTTGATGATGCCGTTGCCGGTAAGGGCTTCGGCTTTAAACTCAGGGACATCCTTCCGAAGGTTTTGGTTGCCGGAGAAGATGCCGGAACGCTTACTGATGAGGGGGCAAAACTCCTCGATCCCTCCGGAAATCTTAAGGCCGGTATACCTCTCTGTCCTGCAGAGGGTGATGCGGGAACCGGAATGACGGCAACAAATGCGGTCGCAGTACGTACAGGAAATGTTTCGGCCGGTACTTCGTGCTTTGCCATGGTAGTGCTTGAGAAGAACTTAAATAACGTCTACGATGAACTTGATATGGTAACGACCCCTACCGGAAAGCCGGTAGCCATGGTTCACTGCAATAACTGTACCTCCGATCTGAATGCGTGGGTAGGACTTTTTGATGAGGTTATTAAGCTGGCGGGCGGAAGTATCGATATGCAGGAGCTTTATCACAGGCTCTTTGCCGAGGCATTAAAGGGAGAAGCTGACTGCGGAGGGGTTCTTGCCTACAACTATCTTTCCGGCGAGCATATCACCCATATGGAAGAGGGAAGGCCTCTTGTGGTCCGTACACCCGATGCAAAATTCACACTGGCAAACTTTATGAGAACGACTCTCTTTACGGCACTGGGTGCGCTTAAGACGGGAATGAACATCCTCATAAGGAAGGAAAATGTTCAGGTTGACAAGATAATGGGTCACGGCGGATGGTTTAACGCAAAGGGTTCGGGACAGCAGATCATGGCAGCGGCGTTAGGCGTTCCGGTAGCGGTAATGGAGACAGCCGGAGAGGGCGGTCCCTGGGGAGAAGCCATTCTTGCTTCATATATGATAAATAAAAATGACGGTGAGACACTGGAGGATTTCCTAGCAAACAGAGTATTCAAGGGAGCCGAAGGCGAGAGCATGAATCCCGATGCAAAAGACGTGGCCGGTTTTGATAAATTCCTTGAAAGGTATACCGCGGGACTTGCTATAGAAAGAGCAGCTATTGATGCATTGAAATAGTAAAGGAGCAAAAAAATGACAGCTTATCAGTTAAAGGTAATTTTACAGCTGATCATAGATAAGCTGAATAATTGCATGACCGTGGAAGATTATGAGAAGGCAAAAGAAGAGATCATAAAAATGAAGGAAGATACAAAAGAAAAATAAATGCAAAAAGGGGTTAAGTTATTTAAGCTTTCTGCCGATATAAGAGATACAGATAACTAAAAGTGGCGATTATACTTAGAATATAACCAAGGAGGGATGATGTAATGAGCACAATAGGCAGTGTTACTTCCGTTGACAACAGCCTTTATACTCAGGCAGCTTCGGTACAGGGCAGTACACAGAAGGCGGCAGAGGCGGAAAAAGAAGTAAAGGGCACCGATAAGGAAGGTGTGGTTTACGAGGCTTCTTCAAAGGACAGTACGGATAAGAGCGATGCGTCAAACGGCATATATTCAGACAGATCCCAGATAGTGGCAAAGCTTAAAGCCGATGCCCAGCGTCAGAATGAAAATCTACGCGGCATCGTTGAAAAGCTTATGATGGGTCAGAGCAAGGCATACACCATAGCTAACGATGACGAAGACAATATGTGGAAATTCCTTGCAAGCGGCGAGTTTGAAGTTGATGAGGCTACAAAGGAGCAGGCTCAGAAGGATGTGGCTGAGGACGGCTACTGGGGAGTAGAGCAGACTTCAGACAGGATATTGGATTTTGCAAAGGCGCTTTCCGGAAATGACCCCACAAAGGCTCAGGGGCTTTTGGATGCATTTAAGGAAGGCTATAAGCAGGCGGAAAAGACATGGGGCGGCAAGCTTCCCGAGATCTCACAGAAGACATATGATGCAGTGGAGAAGAAGTTTGGCGACTGGATGAACGGAACGAACGAAGTGCAGTAGAGCAAATGTCATTATGAACCGCCATGTGCAGGCATGGCGGTTCTTTTGCACCTTTTTTAAAAAAATTTTCAAAATAATAAAATTTTCGTTGACATCGGAGAGTCCAAGTGTTATAGTAAATTTCGCACTGCCCGAGACGGCGGCGCAAAACCGCTTAAACAAGCGGAAAACGTACCTTGACATATAAACAGCAATGCAGCCCTGAAGATTCCAAGAAATAAAAAAGAAGATTCAGAGTAGCGAACAAAAACCAAACCTAAGTAAGCAGTGGTGCATGGGCTCGTAAAAGACCTTGCCTCATGCACCGTGCATACGAAAAAATATCGGTTTGTGAAAGACCAAACCGAAATTTTTCAGTAAACGGAGCTTAAAATAAGGAGCGAGCGTTTTCATTTAAGGTCATAGTTCGGACTTAAAAAGGAAAAAACCCTCTGAGAGATCA
>JAGBOJ010000076.1 GCA_017633935.1 Lachnospiraceae bacterium
CTTCAGCTTCTGATGCCGGAGGTGATAATATATGCATTCATCACTGTTGACCGGCTTTTGGGAAAAGATGATAAGAGGATAGCGGTCTGCGCTTTTGGACTGCTTTTCCTTATGATGTTTTTTACGGTATACAGGACAAACGGCAGATTAAAGGTTTACGAAAAAGACGAAAGCCAGCTTCTTGAATGGAAGAAAGCATATGATGTTGCCGCACGGTATGCCGAAAAGGGAGAGGTTTACTATGTGCCTCTTTTGGGGTTCCAGACATTTTCAAACGGACAGTATCTGTACAATAACGGACACAGTATGGTGATAACGGGATTTTTCAGGGGAGAATTCTTTGCCGTGCCATGGGAACAGAAGGTGTTTCCAAACGGAGGTATGGTGCTTAACAGGCACTATGCCTATCAGGAGCATATAAAAGAGAAGGTCGCCAAACAGGATTATGAGCTTGTCACCATTATAGACGGAGTAGATACCGACGCCGGAAGACTTGGCACAGCGGATCTTAAGAAAGCGGGTTATCATAAGGAAGACTCCTGCCTCCTTAATGCGGGAAGAATGAATTATGAGGTGCAGTTCTGGGTTAAATAATGATCACTCATCCGTATCGCTTATATGAAGGGTAAATATAAATTCGCTGCCGACGCCTTCCGTTGAGATCACGTTTATATTCTGGTTGTGGGCAAGGATGATCTCCTTTGTGATCGCAAGACCGAGACCGGTTCCTTTCTTATCCTTTCCTCTGGAAAGGTCGGTTTTGTAGAAACGGTCAAATATCATATTTATTGAGTCTTTGGGTATGCCTATCCCCGAGTCCTTTACAGAGATGAATGCCATATCGTTTTTCTCGGTTGTTTCGATCTTTATCATTGAATTTGAGTTTGAAAATTTTATGGCATTGTCTATGAGGTTGTAAAGAACCTGCTGGATCTTATCCTTATCGGCATGTACAAAAAGCTCTTCTCCGGAAAGGATCACCTCAAAGGATATCTTTTTTCTTTCGCACTGCACACCGAAGGTTTCACAGGTCTGCTTGATGACAGCATTTATGTCAAAGTCGGAATAAGTGAGGACAAGTCCCTTGTCATTAAGGGAATTGAGCTCTAAAAGTCCGTTGGTAAGCTTTGTAAGTCTTTCAGTCTCGTTCAGGACTATGGTAAGATATTTTTCGCTGAGCTCGGGAGGAATGGTACCGTCTATCATGGCGGTAAGGTATCCGCGGACAGAGGTAAGAGGAGATCTGAAATCGTGGGAAACATTTGCTATGAATTTACGCTGGTTATCCTCCGCACGGGCTATCTGCTCAGCCATATAATTTAAGGTGCCGGACAGGTACCCCATCTCGTCCCTCCGGTTTATCTCAAGCGGATAATCCATATGTCCCCTTGCGTACTCCTCCGCAGCCGAAATGATCTTTCTTAACGGGATATAAACAGCATAGGAGAAAAAAGCCAGAATAAAAAGGCACAGGACATAAACTATGAGCATCGAGATATAAGCGATGTTCAGCAGGTTGTCGCGCATAATATATATTTCGGACATGGGATAATGAATGACACAATAGCCGATAACACTGTAACGGGATGTGATCGGGTAGAACACATTCAGCATGGGTTCCTCAAAAGCACCGAAAAAGCTTCCCGTAGTGTAATATGTACCGGAGGAGGTTGAATCGAAATCCGGAAAAGTTATCACCTCATCCGAGGCTGTCTGTTTTCCCGAGTACAGGATCTGACGGCCCGTGCTGTCAATGACACGGATATTTGCATCAATATAGGATTCCAGCTCCTTTATGTGCAAAAGAGTCTCATCTCTGCCCTCCGTACCCTGTCTTATGCCGTAGCCTATATCTTCGGCTGCCAGCTGAGCCTTGCGGTACAGGACATCTGCCTGATGCCTTGTCAGGTACTTGCTGATCATTATTCCGGCAGCTGCCGAAATGATGATAAAACTCAGCACACCCAAGATCAGATATGCCAGCAGAAATTTCAGATAGAGTGTCTTATGCAGCTTCATAGTGTTTCAAACTTATATCCTATTCCCCAGACGGTGGATATTCGCCATGATTCATGATCCTTGATCTTTTCACGCAGGCGTTTAATGTGGACATCAACCGTGCGTGTGTCACCGATATATTCATATCCCCATATGTGATCCAAAAGCTGCTCCCTTGTGAAAACCTGATTGGGAGATGCCGTCAGAAAATATAAAAGCTCAAGCTCCTTGGGGGGCATATCGACCGGTTTTCCGTAGTAGATAACGGAATAATTTGTGAGATTTATCGTCAGATCGGGAAGCTCCACTATTTTGGTGTCTTTACGGCGGGGCTGGTCGTTTACCGGCTTATATCTGCGAAGTACAGCCTTGGCACGGGCTATCAGCTCCTTTGAATCAAAGGGTTTTTCCATATAATCATCGGCTCCGAGCTCCAGCCCGAGCACCTTGTCAAAGACCTCACCCTTTGCCGAAAGCATTATTATGGGTGTGGCGCTTTTTGCACGGATCTCCCTGCATACCTGATATCCGTCGATACCCGGAAGCATAAGGTCGAGGAGTATTATATCGGGCGCGAAGCTGTCAAAACAGCTTAAGGCGCTTTCACCGTCATTTACGATCTTCGTGTTAAAGCACTCCTTTGTGAAATAAAGTGCAATGAGTTCGGCTATGTTATTGTCATCGTCTACTATTAAGACTTTCTGCTTATCTACCATATTACCTGCCTTTTGTTTAGGAGCTCCTTATTTGAATTTTACGATCGTGACACCGGCATCACCTTCACCGTATTCTCCGCTCCGGAAGCTGTCAACATATTTGATCTTTTTTAATGCCTCACGCACCGCTGTTCTTAAAGCACCGGTTCCCTTTCCGTGTACGATGCGGACCTCTGTTAAATGAGACATATATGCATCATCAAGATACTTATGAAGCTCGGCAATACCGTCCGATGTTGTTTGTCCTATGATATTGAGCTCGGTGGAAATAGTCATGGCGTGTCCTAAAGCCGAACCCTTTGAAGCATTGTGGGGCTTTTTTTCGTAGGGATCCTTAATGACGGTTTCTATAAGCTCCGAACAGTTGGTCCTGTATTTTATTATACCACAAAGTACGACGAGATTCCCCTTTGGATCGGGTCTGGTGGCAACGGTTCCCTTAAATCCGCTGGATACTATTTCAACCTCCATGCCGATCGTGATCCTTGAAGGGTCTATTCCGGCCTTTACGTTATCCTTCTTTTCGTTTGCTTCGTTTCCCGAATTTATCGATTCCCTTAAACGGCGCCGGTCAGCCTCGAGCTTTTTTATGCCCTCCTTATCCGAACCACCGTATTTCTGGATGTCCCTCAGGGTTTCGTCGGCTTCCTTCTTGGCTTTTTGCAGGATTTCCTTTGCTTCCTGCTTAGCGTCCTTTATTATCCGGTCACTTTCTTTTTCAAGGCGGGAGTATCTGTGTTCAAGCTCGTCCTTTGTCTTTTTTGCGCTTTCCCTTTCAAGGACGGCTTCCTTCCTGACATTTTCAAGCTCCTGCCGCGCAGCTTCAAGCTTTTCGACCACGGCTTCAAATCCGGCATCTTTATCATCCATTCTCCGCTCGGCTTCTTCAATGACATAGCCCGGCAGACCGAGCTTTCTTGAGATGGCAAAAGCATTGCTCTTACCGGGTACTCCGATGAGAAGATGATAGGTGGGCTTCAGGCTTTCGACATCAAATTCCTGTGATGCGTTTTCTATCCCTTCGGTATTGAGTGCATATATCTTAAGCTCCGAATAATGCGTGGTTGCCATTGTGTTTATTTTTCTTACATGAAGAAAATTAAGCACCGCCTGGGCAAGAGCCGCGCCCTCCTCCGGATCGGTCCCCGCTCCGAGCTCGTCAAACAGGCACAGAGAATCCTTTGTGTAGCTTCTCAGTATCTTAACAATATTCGTCATATGCGAAGAGAAGGTGGACAGAGACTGCTCTATAGACTGTTCATCCCCGATATCCGCAAAAATCTCACTGTAAAGACCGATCACGGAGTTGTCCGCAGTCGGGATAAAAAGACCGGAAAGTCCCATTATATGTATCAATCCGACTGTTTTAAGAGTGACGGTTTTTCCGCCTGTATTTGGTCCGGTTATGACGAGCTGGTCAAAGGCTTTTCCAAGATATACATCTATGGGTACAACAGTCTTTTTGTTTATGAGAGGGTGACGGGCTTTTTTGAGGTCAAAGCTTAAATCATCGGAATAAACCGGACGCATGGCATCCATATCCGCTGCAAGACGGGCTCTCGAAAAAATGAAATCAAGTTTTTTAAGGATATCAAGATTTGCGGTTATTTGCTCCGAATTCTCAGCCACACGGATACTGAGCTCTGATAATATCCTCTGAATCTCCTGCTTTTCGGCAAGCATCAGCTCTTTTATATCGTTATTCAGCTTAACCGAGGATGCGGGCTCGATAAAAAGAGTTGAGCCGGTTGATGAAGTATCATGCACCATACCGGGAACCTGATTTTTGCATTCCGCCTTTACGGGCAGACAGAATCGTCCGTTTCTTAAGGTTATAACGGGCTCCATAAGAAAGGTTTTATAAGAGCCGTTTATCATCGAATTTAATTCCGAACGTATCCGGTCATTGCTCAGCTTTATCTTTCGTCTTATATCCTTCAATTCAGAGGATGCGTCATCTGCGATCTCGTCTTCTGTAAGGATGCATCTCCTTATGGCAGCGACAAGCTGCGGCAGAGGATCAAGACAGTAAAAAAGATCCGAAAGACAGTCATTAAGTGAGTCATTATCGTCTCCGCCATAGGCTTTAAGCTGCCTGCAGCTTTCAAGGGTGGAAGCCGTATCCATCAGCTCACGTGTGGAAAGGATAAATTCCTGTCTGGTGCTGAGAACCGCCTGCCTTATATTTTTTATGCCGCCGAATACGGGAGTTCCTATTTTGAAGATCCTGTTCAGCGCATCCTCGTTCTCCTGCTGCATGCGGTTGAGTAAAGAAAGGTCGTTTACAGGCTTCAGACCGGCACACTCTCCCTTTGCCTCCTGTGTCGAAGCGAGGTCTGACAGTTTATTTAATATCTTATCAAATTCAAGCTGTTTTAATACTTTTTCGTTCATAATTTGTACATATCCGCACTGTTGAATATAAAAAAAATATAACTTATAATATGATACATATGGCAAAAGGTCAAACGGGTACAGTGATATGGCGTCTGATTTTATCAAGGAAAAAATTAAAGAGAAGCCTGTAAACAAAAAGAAACTCTTAGCACGCTTTTTAAATACGGTCTTTCTGGCTGCGGTTTTTGGCGTGGTGGCAGCCTTCTGCTATTATTTCACACTTCAGGGCATAAGGACCGTGCGCGGCAACGAGCTTGTAAACGTAAATGAGATAAATATTCCGGCGGATGATGAAGGAATTTCGGATAATTCCGCCAAAGAGCAGCAAACAGTGTCCGGGGATTCAAAAGAAAAAGAAGAAACCGTACAGGCGGCGGATGATGAGAATAATGAACGAAAAGCCGACTCCTATTCAAGGACAGTCATAAATAACATCACGAATAAAATGGAGATGACTCCCGAAAGCTATGAAAAGCTTTACGCCGCGCTTCACGAAAGTGCGGTTGATGCCGAAAGAGCTCTGGTGACCGTGACCGGTTCGGTTTCAAATAAAGACTGGTTTGACAATACATATGAGAACAGCAGCAACGGGGCTGGGCTTATTATTGATGAAAACGGACGCGAGCTTATGATCCTTACGGATAAAGCCGTGACGGAAGGGGCAGAAACGGTATCGGTGACCTTCTGTGACGGAGAGTCGGCTGATGCGCGGATCGTTAAGGTGGATTCTAATACAGGACTTGAGACGGTAGGTGTGGAGCTTACGGATATCAGTGATGAGACAATGGAGAAGATAGCCACCGCAAAGCTCGGTAATTCCTCATATGCAAGTCTCGTCGGAACGCCGGTCATAGCAATAGGAAATCCTCTGGGCATAAAAGGCTCCGAGGCTTTCGGACTCATTACATCAAATATGAATGAGGAGCAGATGACGGATTTAAATACGCATCTGTTAACGACCGATATTTACGGCAGCTCAAATGCTTCCGGGGTGATAATCAATTACAGCGGGAATGTACTGGGTATAATCACAAACCGTTATTCCGAAGCGGATACGGAAAATATGATCACCGCATATGCGATCTCGGATATGAAGAATCTGATAGAGCGGCTGGCAAACGGCAGGGATGAGATTTATATGGGAATATACGGAATAGATGTGACGGATGAAGCCGTTAAGGATTACGGTGTGCCGAAGGGCGCATATGTTACCGGTACGATCGCAGGCTCGCCTGCCATGGCAGCGGGTATCCAGAGCGGAGACATAATCATTAAGATGGATGATAAGGAAATCCTGAATTTCGGCGATTATACCCGTGCTTTGGGAGAACTGAAACCGGAGGATGAAGTGAACGTCACGGTCGAGCGTTATTCCAAGGGTGAATATCAGGAAATGGTTTTTGAAGTCGAGGTTTCGGTAATATAGCAGAGGGAAATATGAGATATTTAAAGGAATTAAGAGACGGAGAGAAGGTTGCCGACGTTTATTTATGCAAGCATATGACAACGGCTGTCACAAAGAACGGCAAGGAATATCTGAATGTGACGCTGCAGGATAAGTCGGGTACTCTGGATGCAAAGATATGGGAGCCCAATTCCGGAGGTATAGGAGAATTCAAGCCGCTGGATTATATATACATTATGGGTGATGCACTCACCTTTAACAATCAGATCCAGGTCTCAATAAAAAGATTGAGAGTGGCAAATGACACAGAGTATGTACCGGCGGACTATCTGCCGATGAGTCCGAGAGACAATGATGAGATGTATAAGGAGATCACGGCTGTATGTGAGACTGTAAAAAATCCTTATCTGCACAGGCTTCTGGAGGAGTTCTTTGTTGAAGATGAGGAGCTTGTCGGCATGTTCAGAAAGAGCTCGGCGGCAAAAATGGTCCATCACAGCTTTGTCGGCGGACTTATGCAGCATACACTTGCGGTTACAAGGCTGTGTAAATTCTATACAAAGATGTACCCGGCATTAAATCATGATCTGCTCATCTCTGCGGCTATGCTGCACGATATCGGAAAAGTGAAGGAGCTTTCAAGATTTCCGGAAAACGATTATACGGATGAGGGACAGCTTCTGGGACATATCGTTATAGGCTGCAGTATGATAAGCGAGAAGATTTTACAAATAGAGGATTTTCCGGAAAAGCTGAAAAATGAGCTGCTCCATTGTATTGCGGCTCACCACGGTCAGCTGGAATTCGGATCGCCAAAGGTGCCGGAGCTTATTGAAGCGATGGCACTCAATCTGGCGGATAACACGGATGCCAAGCTGGAAACGCTGACGGAGCTTCTGGGTGGTACAAATGAAAAGGGTTGGCTTGGATTTAACAGGTTTTTGGATGCAAATATAAGAAAAACTTCGGAGTGGGAATGACAAAGGGAGACATTCTGGATCTTAGAATTGAAAATATGGGTTCAGGCGGGGAAGGCATAGCCAAGATCGGCGGCTTTCCCGTTTTTATTAAGGACAGTGTGCCCGGAGATCTGTGCCGTGTCAAGATCGTTAAAGTAAAAAAGAATCTTGCATACGGACGGATGCTTGAGGTGCTCTTACCGTCTAAAGACAGGGTGAGTGAAAAATGTCCTTTGGCAAAAAGCTGCGGAGGGTGCAGTATGCAGGCTGTTTCATATGAAAGGCAGCTTAAGTTCAAATATGAGAGAGTCTGCGATTGCTTAAAACGCATCGGAGGAGTGCCGGAAGAGATTCTTGACAGAGCGGGAGAAGGGACTGTCGGAATGGAAGAACCCTTCAGATACCGCAACAAAGCGCAGTACCCGATAGGTATGGATAAGGACGGAAATGTGGTTGCGGGATTTTATGCTGCAAGAAGCCATGATATAGTGCCCGTTTCTGATTGTCTGCTGCTGCCGGAGCAGTTTGGGGATATTCTTTCGGGATTTTTGGATTTTATGCGTTTAAACGGTGTGTCTGCTTATGACGAGACTTCGGGTAAGGGACTGGTACGCCATCTTGTGATAAAGAAGGCTTTTGCTACGGGAGAAATTCTTGTTGTGATAGTTATTAACGGGGACAGCCTGCCGCATGAGGATGAACTGATAAGCACGATGAAGGCTTTTGAGGGCGTTTCTTCCGTGGTCCTTAATATCAATAAAGCTAAGACAAATGTGATAATGGGAAGCAGCGAGAGGGTGATCTATGGGGACGGGTATATTACCGATATTCTCTGCGGTCTTAAATACAGGATATCACCGCTTTCCTTTTATCAGGTTAATCCCCGCATTGCCTCCGGGATTTATGAAGCCGTTCTTGAATTTGCGGGGCTTACCGGAAATGAAGAGGTATGGGACATCTGCTGCGGGATAGGAACAATTTCACTTTATCTTGCAAAGCATGCAAAGAGGGTACTGGGTATAGAGATCGTACCGGAGGCTATAAAAGATGCAAAGCGAAATGCCGGGCTGAACGGAATAGAAAATGCCGAATTTATTTGCGGTGCGGCGGAAGATATCTTATACGCGTTTTCTGAGGACAAAAAAGCAGGGGATCATACATTTCCCGATGTTATAGTTCTCGATCCGCCCCGTTCAGGTATGGAGCTGAAGGC
>JAGBOJ010000077.1 GCA_017633935.1 Lachnospiraceae bacterium
CGGGAACCTTTGAAAAGAATCTGTGACCGCCCATATCCATACGGTTGCCGTTATGGGAAACGGTTTTTGATATGCCGCCTATGTCGCCGGTTTCTTCATAGATATCGACCGTATAATCATTTGAACGGCTTATCAGCTCATATGCGGCGGTCAGACCGGCAGGCCCCGCACCGATTATTATGACTCTTTTCATTTTTACGCACCTTCGAATATGGCGGGATATGTCAATCATCCCTTAACAATATATGAATCTGCTGCAATCCGGAGCAATTCGCGATATCCGTTGTGGGCAAAAGGTACTTTTGACCACAACATTATAGTATAATATAATAAAGGTGTCCTGAACCAGACATCACAAGATAGAGTATAACATATTTAAATGCAATAAGGAATAAGATAATGAGATATAAGAAATACACGATAAAAACCGTAACCGATGCAGAGGATGAGATATGCGCGTATCTGAACGAGGCGGGGATATCGAGCCTTGAGATAGAGGATTCCGTGCCGTGGACAAAGGACGAGCTGGATGAGATATTTGTGGATGAAGTGCCGTTAAAGGACATACCCGACGGAGAGGCGTTCATATCATTTTATCTTGAAGAAAACGGAGAAGAAAAAAAGCTCTTAAAGGCGGCAACAGAGGCGCTTGATGAACTGAAAAAGTACCGAGATATAGGTGAGGGAACCATAAGTACGAGTGAGAGTGATGATGCAGACTGGCTGAATAAGTGGAAGGACTTTTTCAGGGCGTTTTCGATCGAGCTTTCCGACGGAAGAAGCCTTGGGATAGTACCGTCGTGGGAGTCTGACAGGGAGATCGGGACCGATATGGTGCTGAATATAGATCCGGGTACGGCCTTTGGAACCGGAGCGCATGAGACCACCAGACTTTGCATAAAGGAGCTTTCAAAGTACGTAAAAAAGGACAGTCGTGTACTCGATCTCGGTACAGGCAGCGGAATACTGTCAATGGCGGCGTTTTATTTCGGGGCAAAGAGTGTTACGGCCACCGATGTGGATAAAAACGCGATCCCCGCGGTAGAGGATAATTTTGAAAAAAACGATCTTAAAGACAGGGATTTCAGGCTGATCACGGGAGATGTGCTAAAGAGTGAAGAGATAAGAAAAGAGGTTGGCACGGGGTATGACGTTCTTGTCGCCAATATACTTCCGGTGGTGCTTATTCCGCTGTGTCAGTTTATAAGAGATTTTACGCATAAGGATTCGGTCATTATCTTTTCCGGGATACTTACCGAAAAGGCAGAGGCTGTGAGGCAGGCTCTTGCGGCCCGGGATATAAAGATAACCGATGAAAATACCGATGGGGAGTGGTCTGAAATAACGGCTGTCATATAGGTTGATCACAGATGTATCATTTTTTTGCCGACCCGCAGGATATCACGGATAAGGATATCTATATAAAAGGCGGGGATTTTAATCACATAAAAAATGTCCTAAGGATGAAAGAGGGCGAAACGGTATCCGTTTCGGACGGTATAAGCGACAGGGAATACAGATGTCACATTGAAAAATATGAGACCGATCGTGTGCATCTGAGGCTGGATTTTATTAAAGAGGCAGGCGTGGAGCTTCCCGTTAGGGTTTATCTTTTCCAGTGTCTTCCGAAGGCTGACAAAATGGAATTTATCATACAGAAGGCAGTGGAGCTGGGAGTACACGGGATCATACCGGTTGCCTCAAAAAGATCCGTGGTAAAGCTTGATAAAAAGAAGGCTCAGGCTAAATGCGAAAGATGGCAGAAGATCTCCGAGTCGGCTGCAAAACAGAGCAAAAGGGCTGAAATCCCGCAGGTGCATGAGGTGATGGGATTTGATGAGGCTGTGGACTATGCAAAAAAGCTTGACAGGGCTTGCATCGCATATGAGCTGGAAAAGGGATTTGATGCGACCCGCAAGCTTATTGAAGGCATGAGGCACGACCTGTCCGTCGGGGTTTTTATAGGACCGGAGGGCGGATTTGACGAGGCTGAGATAAAAAGGACGGAAGAGGCGGGCTTTGTCAGCTTTTCTATGGGAAAGAGGATACTCAGGACCGAAACGGCCGCACTGGTATTTTTGTCGTGGCTTGTCTACAGCATGGAAGAATAACAGTACGATTTGCTATTTTATGTAAAATAAATTATAATCAATAGATTACAGAACAAAGACGCAGCAGCGTTTTAAATATAAGGAGGTAGGATATGGATTTAGGAAATACCCAGTATTTTAAAGTGGAGACGGAGCCGGAAACAGGCGTCAGGGTAGTGCTTTCCACGGTTTATGAGGCACTTAACGAGAAAGGATATAACCCGGTAAACCAGATAGTCGGATATATCATGTCGGGAGATCCCACTTACATTACAAGCCACAACAATGCAAGAAGCCTTATAATGAAGGTGGAGAGGGATGAGCTTGTCGAGGAGCTTTTGACTGAGTATATCAAAAACAACCACTGGGACGAGAAGTGAGTGTGATAAAAGCCATAGGGCTTGATTACGGCTCTAAGACGGTCGGAGTCGCGGTTACCGACGCTATCGGACTTACGGCGGTAAGCCTTGAGATAATCAGACGCGAAAAAGAGGGGCACTTAAGGCGTACCTGTGCAAGGATCGAAGAAATAATAGCCGGACGGGGGATAGATACCATTGTGGTCGGACTGCCGTTAAATATGGACGGCAGCGAGGGCGAAAGGGCAAAAAAAGCACGTGAATTTGCGGATATGCTTTACCGGCGCACGGGTATAGAGCCGGTAATGGTGGACGAGCGGCTTACGACCGTAGAAGCCGATGAACTGATGAGGCTGACCGGTAATCATAAGGGTGACAGGAAGGCTCATATTGACAGTATGGCCGCGGCTGTCATATTAGAGGATTATCTGAACAGCCGGAAGCAGTTTAATACAGCTGATGATGTAAAAAAACTTTAAGGAGCTATAGCAGAATTACTTAGTCAGACAGGTAAAATGACTAAGATAATTTGCTACAGATGCTAAGGATCGGATCGTATGGAAAAGATCGAATTTGAAAACGACGGTGAAAAAAAGGAATTTTATGTCCTTGAAAGCACGGTGCTTTCGGGGCGTAATTACATACTTGTCGCGGAGTCGGAGGATGAGGATTCCGAGGCGTTTATATTAAGAGAAGAGGTATCGGCAGACGACGAATCAGCTTTGTACTCGGAGATAGAAGATGATACTGAGCTTTCCGCTGTTGCCGATATCTTTGAAAAGCTGCTTGGCGACACGACTTTGGAGAGATAAAGAGCATTAAAGCAGCAGGAACGGTTTTTGCGTTTGAACGGAATGGAGGTTAGCAGATTTAGTGAAAAAATTAAATATTGATACGGATTCAAAGCTGAGGATAATTCCGCTGGGAGGCTTAGAGCAGATCGGCCTGAATATCACAGCGTTTGAATATGAGGACAGTATAATCGTTGTCGACTGCGGATTGGCGTTTCCGGAGGATGATATGCTGGGTATAGATCTTTGCATACCTGACGTGACATATCTGAAAGACAACATAAAAAAGGTTAAGGGCTTTGTGATAACTCACGGACATGAGGATCACATAGGAGCGCTCCCTTATATTTTAAGAGATATATGCGTGCCGATATATGCGACCAAGCTTACGATCGGACTTATAGACAGGAAACTCGAGGAACACAATCTTCTGGGGATAACAAAAAGAAAGGTTATAAAGCACGGACAGTCAATAAATCTCGGACAGTTCAGGATAGAGTTCATAAAAACAAATCACTCGATCGCGGATGCTTCCGCACTTGCGATATATTCTCCTGCCGGCTGCGTGGTGCATACCGGGGATTTTAAGGTGGATTATACGCCTGTATACGGGGACGCGATTGATCTGTCACGACTTGGCGAGATAGGGAAAAAGGGCGTGCTTGCATTGATGTGCGACAGTACGAATGCGGAGCGACCGGGCTTTACAAATTCGGAAAAGACGATCGGAAAGGTGTTTGATACACTGTTTGCGGAAAACTCCGAGGGCAGGATAATAGTTGCCACCTTTGCCTCAAATGTGGACAGGGTGCAGCAGATCATAAATACGGCGTATAAGTACGGGCGCAAGGTGGTCGTCGAAGGAAGGTCGATGATAAATGTCATTGAGACGGCTTCGGAACTCGGATATATTAAGGTGCCGGAAAATACGCTTATCGAGATCGATAATCTGAAAAACTACCCGGACGACAGAATGGTGATAATCACCACCGGAAGTCAGGGTGAAGCAATGGCGGCACTTTCGAGGATGGCTCAGGACCTGCACAGGAAGATCACCATAAAGCCGAAGGATACCATTATATTCAGCTCAAATCCCATACCGGGAAACGAAAAAGCGGTTTCAAAGGTGATAAATGAGCTTGAAGCCAAGGGAGCAAAGGTTATCTTTCAGGATGTACACGTATCCGGACATGCCTGCAGGGAAGAGATCAAGCTGATATATTCCCTTGTAAAGCCGAGATATGCCATTCCCGTACACGGAGAGTACAGGCAGAGACATGCCCAGGCTGAGATCGCAGCCGAGCTGGGTATACCAAATGAAAGGATCATGATGCTTCATTCGGGGGATGTGCTGGAGCTCAACTATGACAGGGCAAAGGTTATTGATACGGTTCAGACGGGTGCGGTATATGTGGACGGACTCGGGGTCGGTGATGTCGGAAATATAGTTTTAAGAGACAGACAAAAGCTTGCCGATGACGGTATAGT
This sequence comes from Lachnospiraceae bacterium, assembly GCA_017633935.1. Classification (GTDB taxonomy): domain Bacteria; phylum Bacillota; class Clostridia; order Lachnospirales; family Lachnospiraceae; genus NK4A144. Next base: position 4,729 of record JAGBOJ010000077.1, read on the forward strand.
GGTCATTGCTCTTACTCTTGAAAAGGGAACTGGGCAGGTGCTGGCCGGACCGGATATAGTATCGAGGGGATTCGTATATGTGAAGGATTCGGATGAACTGATGGATGATGCTTATGATGTGCTGGCGGATACCATGGATCAGCTTCAGGACAGGGGTGTTACGGATTGGAGCAGGATGAAAAATTCACTGCGTGATAATGTGGGAGACTTTTTCTGGAAGAAAACGAGAAGAAGACCCATGATATTGCCTGTGATCATGGAGGTTTGATAATGATTTCCGAAACTGAGCTCTACGATTATGTGGACAGATTCATCGTGTACATGAAAAACACGAGAGAATACAAGGAATACATACATGCCTTAAGAGAGCTTGAGAAATATCCCGATATCAAGGAAAAGGTGTATGAGTTTCGGAGGGAGAATTATTTTCTGCAGCATGCGCCGGAGCACGAGGATATATATGAGCGGGTTGAGGAGTTGAGATCAAGAAACGAGGAGCTCCTGGAAAGACCGGAGGTATCGGATTTTCTGATGACGGAATGGGAATTTTTCGGTATGATGCAGGGAGTGTTTGACAGGATAATGAATAATATGGATTTTTAGGCTATGTCGGTAAAAAAGATTATTTTGGGATTTTTAAATGCCGCTGTGCGGATAGGAATACTGGTAGCGTTATGCATCATCATAAAAAACATCTGCCTTACATCATATGACTACGGATACAGGGTTTTTTCGGAGGAACCGGTGACGACAGGTGAGGGTTTTGATAAGGATGTGATCATACCGATCGGGTCGTCCGCCTCCGATATCGGAAAAATACTGAAAAACAACGGTCTTGTGAGAGATGATAAGCTGTTTTTCGTACAGGAGATGGTTTCCTCCTACAGAGGAAAGCTTCAGCCGGGAAGCTATACGCTGAATACCTCTATGACGGCTGAAGAGATGATGAAGATAATGGCCGGCGAGGAAGAAGAGGACGGGGAGGAAGACGATACTGCCGGTTCTGCGGGCACAGCGGGCAGCAGTGATGTCACCGCTGATGCGACAAGTGAGAGCGGAGCCGTGGATCTGGACGTGTCAGGGTTAGAGACATCGGAAAATGCTACACAGGAGACAGGGGAGGACAGCGCGGATGCGGAGCCGGAAGCTGTCATGGAGCAGTGAATATACCGATGGATGACAGGACAGATATTTTCATAGCTTCGCTGGAAAAAGGAAACGGTACATTTCTTGATGAGCTTGAAGACAAAGCCATAGGCGACGGAGTTCCGATAATAAAAAAGCCGGTACAGGGTCTGCTGAGGGTACTGCTTAAGCTTAAACGCCCCGCAAATGTGCTTGAGATCGGAACGGCAGTTGCCTTTTCTTCAATCCTTATGGCCACTTACGGACCTGAGGATATGAGGATCGTCACAATAGAGGATTATGAAAAGAGGGTCCCTCTTGCACGGGAAAATATAAAAAAAGCCGGATTTGAAGAAAAGATAGAGGTGATTTTCAAAGATGCAAATGAGGTCCTTCCGGAAATGGAGCCGGGCTTTGATCTTATATTTATAGATGCGGCAAAAGCCCAGTATATAAACTATCTTCCGGAGGCACTGAGGCTCTTAAACAACGGCGGTATCATGCTGGCGGATAACTGTCTGCAGGGCGGTGATATTCTGGAATCAAAATTCATAGTCGAAAGAAGGGACAGGACCATACATAAAAGAATGAGGGAATTCCTTTATGCCGTTGAAAATGATGACCGGCTGACGACCACGATATTAACGATAGGGGACGGAGTTGCTTTAAGCGTAAAAAACGAAAAGTGAAAAAACCTGAACTGCTGATCCCGGCCAAGGGGACAGATGAACTTAAGATAGCGGTAAAATACGGGGCAGATGCCGTGTACATAGGAGGAGAGGTATTTTCTCTGCGTGCCGCGGCTAAAAATTTTGACTTTGACGAGATGAAGAGCGCTGTGGAATATGCGCATGAAAACGGAGTAAGGGTACATGTGACAGCCAATATCCTTGCCCATGATTATGATCTTAGTGAGGCTGAAGAATACTTTAAGGAACTTAAAACGATAAATCCCGATGCCCTTATAATATCGGACCCGGGGATGTATCAACTGGCAAAGGATATATGTCCGGATATTGAAAGACATATCAGTACACAGGCAAACAATACAAATTACAGGACCTTTCTTTTTTGGAAGGAGCAGGGGGCAAAAAGAGTTGTAGCCGCAAGAGAGCTGTCACTTTCGGAAATAGCCGATATAAAAAGGCATACTCCCGACGGGCCCGAAATAGAATGCTTTATACACGGGGCAATGTGCATATCCTATTCGGGAAGATGTCTTTTATCCAACTATTTTACGGGAAGGGACGCAAACCGCGGAGAGTGTACACATCCATGCAGATGGACCTATTCCGTGGCGGAGGAGACAAGACCCGGTGAGTATCTTCCGGTTTTTGAAAACGAAAGAGGGACATATATATTCAATTCAAAGGATCTGTGTATGATAGAGCATATCCCGGAGCTGATCACTGCGGGGATAGACAGCTTTAAGATAGAAGGCAGGATGAAAAACGCTCTTTATGTCGCTACGGTTGCAAGGACATACAGGAGAGCGATAGATGATTATACGGAATCCGAAGAAAAATACAGAGAGAATCTTGAATGGTACAAAGCGGAGATAAGAAAATGTACCATAAGGGATTTCACCACGGGCTTTTATTTTAACAAACCCCGGCATGACGCTCAGATTTACGATAATAACTCATATATAAAGGAATACACCTATCTCGGATATGCTGAAGAACTCAGGGATGACGGGACATTCAGTCTGCATCAGAAGAATAAATTCAGTACAGGTGAAGAGATCGAGATCATGAGGGCGGATTATGAAAATATCCCGACAAAGGTGGCCGGAATATATGATGAGGACGGGAATGAACAAAGCAGTGCGCCCCACCCCGGACAAAGCCTCTTTGTGAAGCTTACCGACCCGGTAAAGCCTATGGATATCTTAAGAAGAAGGGAAGCATAGATGGAATTATTGAGTGTGGTAGTGCCCGCGTATAATGAGCAGGAGTCGGTTCCGATCTTTTATGGGGAGCTTGTAAAAACCGCTGAGAAGCTGAAGGCTGAGGACAATATCGATATAGAACTGCTTTTTATCGATGACGGTTCAAAGGATAATACACTTGAAGAAATAATGAAGCTCCGTCAGAGTGATAAAAGGGTAAGATATGTTTCCTTTTCGAGAAATTTCGGGAAAGAAGCGGCTATTTTTGCGGGTCTTGAAAATTCCAGGGGAGATTACATCGTGACAATGGATGCCGATCTGCAGGACCCTCCCGCGCTGCTGCCGCAGATGATAGAGGCTATTAAGAAGGAAGGCTTTGATTCCGCGGCCACAAGGAGAGTCACCAGAAAAGGCGAGCCCCCGGTAAGATCCTTTTTTGCAAGATGCTTTTATAAGCTTATAAACAGGATGTCCAATGCTGATATCGTAGACGGTGCAAGGGATTACCGCATGATGACCAAAAAGATGGCGGATGCGATAATAAGCATGAAGGAATATAACAGGTTCACAAAGGGGATCTACGGATGGATAGGATTTAAGACAAGATGGTTTGAGTATGAAAATGTGGAGAGGGTTGCCGGTGAAACAAAGTGGTCCTTCTGGAAGCTTTTCCGCTATGCGATAGACGGAATAGTGGGATTTTCGACAGCTCCGCTCTCCATCGCCACGTATTTCGGAATATTTATGGCATTTGTGGCGTTTATCCTGATTATTTTTATAATAGTTAAAAAGCTCGTGTTCGGTGATCCGACGAGTGGCTGGTCATCAATGGTCTGCATTCTGCTGATGCTTTCCGGTATACAGATGTTCTGTATGGGGATAGTCGGGCAGTATCTGTCCAAGACCTATCTGGAAACAAAAAGGCGTCCCATATATATAGCGGCAAAGACCTCCGAAGACGAGGAAGCCCGTGACCGGACGGCATCAGGCGATATACCGGGTAAAACAAACCTGATAAAGGAGTGAGATATAAATGAAGCTCATAATACAGATACCGTGTCTGAATGAGGCGGAAACCCTGACAGTGGCGCTTAATGCCCTGCCGAAGCACATAGACGGAATAGATGAGATAGAATATCTGATAATAAATGACGGAAGCACCGATGAAACCGTACAGGTGGCAAGAGACTGGGGAGTGGATTATATCGTGAGCTTCCCGAGGAATAAGGGACTGGCCAAGGGCTTCATGGCAGGCATAGATGCCTGTATAAGAAACGGTGCCGACATAATAGTGAATACGGATGCCGATAACCAGTATTGCGGTGACGACATAGAAAAGCTGGTGCGCCCTATTCTTGACGGTAAGGCCGAGATAGTCATAGGCGAAAGGCCTATCGATAATATAGATGACTTTTCACCGCTGAAAAAGAAGCTGCAGCATTTCGGAAGCTTTGTGGTACGAAAGGCATCCGATACGGATATCCCGGATGCACCCAGCGGCTTCAGGGCGTTTTCAAGAGATGCAGCGCTTCATATAAATGTGATCAATTCGTACACATATACCCTTGAAACCATCGTTCAGGCCGGAAGGAACAGGATGGCCATATGCTCCGTACCGGTAAGGACAAATCCCGAGCTCAGGAAATCCAGACTTTTCCACAGCATGGGAGGCTATATCAAAAAATCGATGCTGACTATAATAAGGGCTTATATGATGTACCGGCCTCTGACATTTTTCCTTATCTGCGGAAGTGTTCCCTTCGTAGCCGGAATAGTGCTTATAATAAGATTTCTTATCTTTTTTGCCCACGGCGCGGGAATGGGACATATCCAGTCGCTTGTAGTCGCCTCAATGCTCGTAATGGTCGGGTTTATGACATTTATTCTCGGCATGCAGGCGGATATCATAGCTGCAAACCGGAAGATACTCGAGGATGTCCAGTTCAGGATACGCCGTATGGAGATAGGCGAAAATGAGGGGAAAAGAGAAAGAAATGACGATTAGAAAAATTGCGGTCGTCGGTCCGGTATATCCCTATAAAGGCGGGATCTCCCATTATACGGGGCTTTTGGTGAGAGCCCTTAAGAAAAGATACGAGGTTTATACCGTTTCTTATAAAATGCAGTATCCCCGATTACTGTTCAGAAAAGAGCAGAGGGATTACGAAAATGACAGCTTTAAGATAGAAGATGCCGAATTTCTGATAAATACGGCAAATCCATTTAACATATCAAAATGTGCCGGTCATATTAACGGACTTAAGCCTGATCTTGTGATAATTCAGTGGTGGCATCCCTATTTTTCACCCTGCTACCGGATACTTGCAAAGAAATTAAAGGCAAAGGTGATGTTCATCTGTCACAATGTATTTCCGCATGAGAGGTTTCCTTTGGACAGGGCTCTTACAAAAACGGTCCTTAAAAACGGGGACTTTTTTATCCTGCACTCAAAAAAAGAGGCAGATGAGCTTCTCGGAATAGTTAAGGATGCAAAATATGCGATAAATATGCACCCTACCTACAGTGCGTTTAAAATGGATAAAAAGGATAAGGACGATACAACATCCCACGAGGGTCTTAAGCTGCTTTTCTTCGGATTTGTAAGACCTTATAAGGGCCTGAAGATACTGCTTAAAGCAATGGAAGCCCTGCCGGATGTGGTAAAGCTTATTGTGGTGGGGGATTTCGGAGGCAGCAGACCGGAATATGACGGGCTGATAGAAAAAGGCGGCCTGAAGGAAAGGGTCACGATAAGAGAAGGCTATGTGCCGGATAAGGAAGTGGGAGAATATTTTGAAAACTGCGATGCGGTCGTACTGCCTTATATAGATGCGACCCAGAGCGGGATAGCACAGATAGCCTTTGGCTTTGAAAAACCGGTCATAGCTACAAATGCCGGAGGACTGCCGGAGGTTGTGACTGACTCAAAGACCGGGGTTTTGTGTGAGGCAAATGATGCCGATTCGCTTACAGAGGCAATAAAGAGGTTTTCAGCTTTGCGAAATGAAATTGATTTTGCGGCAAATATAAAAGAGGACTCCGGGAGATTTTCGTGGGAGCATATGGTAAATACGATCGGAAAGCTGGCAGAAAGCTAATTCAGTCTTTTTTCAAAAAGAGATACTATCCTGTCATAAATAACTCTTTCCATATAGGCCAGACCGTAGGCACATTCAAAGATCAGGTCCTGTAAAGGTCCTGTGTGAAGATAGTATTTGTTGAAAATACGAAAGCTGTCCCGGAAATGATGAAATGCCCGGACCTTTGAATTGTTGTTCAGCTTTTTTATCGTGGCGGAATGGAGATGGTCGTAGCGCTCCTTTGTGAGTACACCTGTCTTAAGACCGGCCTGCCTTAGCCTGTATGATAATATCATCTCTTCGCCGTAGAGAAATGTACGTTCATCAAATCCGCCGGTCTTTTCATAGGCATAGCGGGATATCGCAAAAAATGAACCCTCGACTACATCTACAGCAACCAGAGTATGTCCGCAGGAAATAAGTCTTTTTTTCAGGCTGCGCCTGTCCAGATTAAAGATGATGAGAAAAAGGCTTTCTATGACAGAGGCAAATCCCGTAAGACGCCAGACATTACAGCCCTGAGTGACTATGGGCGCTGCCACACCGTATTCGGGATGTTTTTTTAAGGCACAGAGCATCGCATGAGAGGTCTCATCCGTAAAAAATGTATCGGGATTTGCAATAAATATATAATCTGAATTAAAATGATCGAGGGCATATCTGACACCGAAGTTATTGCCTTTTGCGTAGCCGCCGTTTTCGGGAGTGCTGATAACGGTGACTTTTTTTGGGCAGGTCAGAGCCGTTGCACTTATAACCTCGTAAGTATCATCCGTGGAACAGTTATTTACTATCACGATATGATCAAAGGTTTTATGATCTTTTATTTTTTCGACGAGACCGGAAGCCCTGCGTCCGTCATTATAAACAAGTATTATAAGAGATACATCCATGATCTCTTATTTTAGTAAAAAACCGGAGGTTTATCAATGGTTTTCGTTACGATATTTACACGCTTAAAAAATGTGCATCTTCTAAAGGATGTAGGTCAGATACCGTATTATATGTACAGGGATGGCGGATACAGATCCGTTATCGTGACAAATAAAAACGATAAAAGCTACAGTGATCTTGAGGATAAGGTAAAAGGGGTCAGACTCCGTTTTATCAAAGGAAAGGGCATCTTTTATGTCATAAGATGTGCAAGGAGGATAGATGTCTTAAATGTCTATCACCTTAACCTGCAGTCCTTTTACCTTCTGTGGCTCTTTAAGCTCCTAAAAAGGAAGGGCGCAAAGTCATATCTTAAGCTGGATATGGATGATAAAGGATACGACAGGCTTTTTATGAAAAATCCGGTCGGGATGATAAAGAGACTTACGATAAAAGCGGCGGATGTGGTCTCGGCGGAAACCAACGGGATATACGATAAGCTCCGCGCCGTGTACGGTGAAAAGGTTATATTTGTGACTAACGGCTACTATACTTTGGATAAGGAGCCGCAAAAAAACTTCAGCAAGAAAAATGTGATATTGACGGCAGGGATGCTCGGGACCGAGCCGAAGGCAACGGATGTACTGATAAAGGCCTTTGTAAAGGCAGCGGGGGACAGAAAGGACTGGAGCTTAAAGCTTGCCGGACCTGTGGCAGAGGGCTTTAAGAACCCGTATCCGGAGGATGAGAGGATCTGCTTTACGGGAGAGATAACTGACAGGGATAAGCTCAATGAAATGTACAGGGAAGCAAAGATATTCGCTTTTCCTTCAAGGCATGAAAGCTTCGGTATCGCAATGCTTGAAGCGGCAGCATGCGGCGATTATATCATATCCACGACAGGAGTTCCGGCAGCAGGGGATATCATCGATGTGACAGGAGCGGGAGACATCGTGCCGCCCGACGATCCGGACTCACTGGCAGAGGCACTTAAAAGGGCCATGGAACCGGATTTTGACAGGAATGTAAAACCGGAGGAGATCGCAGAAAGGACGTTTAAGTATTACAGCTGGAGCAGGGTGGTAAGCGGGCTTATTAAAGCGTTGAACCCGTAAGCGGGAATAGGGTATACTGTAAGACATGATCACGGTAGTTACGGTTTGTTACAATGAAGAAAAAAATATCGCGTCGACCATAAGCTCTGTGCTTGATCAGACCTTTACCGACTTTGAATATATCATAAAGGACGGAGGTTCGGCTGACGATACGGTAAGGATCATCGAAGAGGCAAAAAACGCGGCCCAAAAAAAAGGGATTGATTACCGGGTGATATCGGCAAAAGACAGCGGGCTTTACGATGCCATGAATATTGCTGCAAAAGAGGCGCGCGGGACCTATATCATTTTTATGAATTCCGGTGATGTATTCTTTGACAGGGATGTATTGAAAAATATCTTTGAGGGAAAGGATCATACGGGGGTGGATCTGATATACGGTGATGCCGTTGAGGAGGAATTCGGCGAGTACTTCTATTATAAAAAGTGCCCGGAGCTTATCGAAGAAAGAATGCCCTTTAATCACCAGACTGTATTTGCATCAAGAGAGCTGCTTAAGGAAATGCCTTTTGATACGGAGCTTAAGATCACGGCCGATTATGATTTCCTTCTGAAAGCATACAAGGCGGGGAAGGTATTTAAGGACAGCAATGTCGTGACAGCCCTTATCTCAAAGGACGGGGTCTCCACGGTGCGTCTGAAGGATACTTATCTGGAGAGCATAAGGGTAAGGGAAAGATACGGTATTAAACAGCCCGGTAAAGAGGAGATCGGAAAGCACCTAAAAACAGTATCGTTAAAGCAGTTTGGGATGGACCATTTTCCGCGGTGGCTTAAATACTGCATAAGGAAGGTTCAGAGGATGATCCGCGGTCAAAAGAGGCTGGATGTCGTAAAAACAAAGAGGGGTTATGAGATTATTAAGTAGGAAAATAAAGGAAATATCTTCGATACTTTACAGGCGTCTGCTGTTTCCGTTTAAGCGCATGGGGCTGGAGATATCATCAAAGAGTACCATGCTTCCCGGATCGTATGTCAAAGGTACTCATCTTTCGGGAAGAAACTATCTCGGGAAGAATACCGTACTAAGGAACTGCTTTCTGGGC
>JAGBOJ010000078.1 GCA_017633935.1 Lachnospiraceae bacterium
CTCTGGCACCACTATTCATATCTTGTGTGACAACCATACGACCAAGATAACGTCACTGAACTCATTTGCAGATTACATCAAAATCTATTTCAACTATGAACAGGATCTCGGGATAGACCTTGATATACAGTATCTTGATTCGGACTCGGCAGACGCTTATGTGATACAGGCGGCGGATTATGTTGCCAATGCAGTGTGGACTAAGTATGAACATGGATATAGTATTTATGCCAATAGGCTAAACAATAAATATCAGATACAAGACAAGTTCCCATATAAGATGTTTGGGATGTGAGCTGTACTACAGGAGGATAGTTATGTCAGTAAATATGTTTTGTGACAGCAAGAACCTACATAACGAAGCAGATGTTGAACAGTTTTTTGTCATACGTCTGCTTAAAGATTTGCATTATCCAGACAATGCGATTCGCCCCAAAACAAGCCTTTCTCAGTTGACAATAGGCGGTTTGAGGGACATTCCAAAGAGCAGTTATAAACCTGACTATGCATTAAAGAAATCTCGTCGCATCAGATGGATTGTCGAGGTAAAGGCTCCTTCTGAAAATTTAAACAACCACGTCTGGCAACCCAAGGGGTATTGTATGCTGTTAAATGGGCAATACAGTAATAACAACCCCGTACAATATTATGTTCTGACAAACTCAAAACAGACAAGGATTTATAAATGGGATGTTAATGACCCAGTACTTGAATTAAAGTTTGAAGATTTCAAAGCTTCAAACGCAAAATACAAGAAGTTTAAGGATATTCTTGATTGGAATAATATAACAGCTGTTAAAGAAACAACGGTGAAGGATGCAGATTTCTGTATTACCAAACAGGACATCGAAACTGTTAATAGTGCATTTTTGTGGTGTCATCAGCATATATACAAAAAGGACAATATCAGTCAGGGAGAGGCTTTCTCCGAATTTGTGAAGATTATCGCATTAAAATTGCTATCTGATAAAAAAATCAAGGAGAAATACCCCGAAATCATAGCTGAAAACGAAGTGGTCGTACCTGAAAACGATGTGGAATTTTCGTCAGCATGGATTAAAAAAGAACAATCTGTGACAAATAATCCTTTATCTGACATCAGGTTTATGGCATTTGTAAACGAAATGGAACATGATATTGCCTTGGGCGAGAGAAAGCGCATTTTTGACAAAGGCGAGAAGATTAACTTAAAACCTGAAACAATTTTGGGGGTGGTGAAAAAACTTGAAAATCTATATCTTTATGATATAGATACCGACCTTAATGGAAGGTTGTTTGAAACCTTTTTGAATGCTACTATGAGAGGAAAAGATCTTGGACAGTTTTTCACCCCACGGTCTCTTGTGAAGTTGGGAGTTGAACTGGCTCAGATTAAGGTTCATGCAAGGAACGATGACGGAACTTATCACACGGATACTGTGATTGATGCCTGCTGTGGTACAGGAGGATTCCTTATTGACGTATTTGGTGAAATGAATCGCCAAATAAGCACTCTTAACAATTTGTCAGACAGTGAAAAGGCCATATTGAAAGATACTGTCAGGACAAAAAACATTGTTGGGATTGATATAGGTAAGGGGCCTAATTTATCAAGAGTTGCGCGGCTTAACATGTATCTTCATGGTGATGGAGGGACTAAAATTTATAATTTTGATGCTCTTGATAAAAACATTCAGGTCCTTTCGGATGATGAGCCGGAAATGATCAATGAAAAGCAAGAATTCGTTTCAATTCTGGAACAAAAAAACCGTTATTTTGATATTGCACTGACTAATCCCCCTTTTGCAAAAGTGTATGAACGGAGTTTTGCTTCGGATTGCCGTATTCTTGACCAATATGAAATAGGAACTGAAAATCTGGATGATGTAATTGAAGATAACTCTGATAATGCTGATGCTATGGTGATTCAAGATGATGAAAATGAGCAGAAGCAAAGACAGTCAGTTAAATCAAGTCTTCTTTTTATTGAAAGATATTATGATTTATTGAAGGCGGGCGGAAGACTCATCACTATAATTGACGATGGCATTTTAAGTGGTAAGGATTATAAATGGTTTCGTGATTACATACGTTTGCATTTTCTTATCCGAGCGGTTATATCTTTGCCAGGAGATGCTTTCCAACGTTCGAAAGCAAGAATAAAAACTTCATTTCTGGTTCTTGAAAAGAGACAGGATTATGAACAGGATCAGCCACCAGTATTCATGTATGCCTGTAAATATATAGGGAATGATGATCCTTCTCGTCAGAGAGCAATGCCGGAAGATTCGAAAACGCGGCAGCTTGCATCAGAGGAAATCGATATTGTGCGCGAAGAATACATTAAATTCCTTGCAGGTAAAGGCGCATCCAAATATATTGTTCCCGGAAACAAGCTTTTGGACAGAATGGACGTTAAGAATTGCTGGATAAAGACTGGCAGAAAAGTGTCTTCGTGGAAAAAACGGGGATACAGTATATACAAGATTTCAGACCTTGTACATACTAAAGATTTTAATGACGGCAGCATTATTGTTACCGGAGATTATGAAGGTACCGTGACCCCTATTATCGTTAGATATAATGGAAATTTGGAAAAAGATGCAGAGCTCAATGCTTCCGACTCCAAATATTCAAAACTATATGTTGTCAACGAAAACGATATCGTCATCTCCAATATTGCTGCATCATATGGAAGTGTTGGTGTTATAACCAGGGACTTTGATGGATGCGTAGTTTCAAACGAATATACCGTCTTACAAGTAAATAAGCCATTTGATGCTAGAGTAGTCAAGGCTTTGCTAAGAACACCTGAAATACGTTCTGAAATTTTACTGGCTTCAACTGGTGCGAATCGTACCCGTATGCACTGGTCTAACATTAAAAACATCAAAATAATATATCCTGAACCGGCTGTAGAAAAAAACATGATTGATGCCGAAGAAAAGGTCGAAAAACTTGAAGCAGAGTTAAAGAAGTTAAAAAACAAAGCCGAAAGCATCGCCGGCAAAGAATATGAAATGGATAACGAAGATGCCTTAAATATTCTTGAGGCATTCAAACCGCCAAAGTAATTATTGTGTTGACGGTGTTACGGCATCGTGCTAATATAATTATAGAAATTGATGGGCATGTAAGCCCATACTGATGTGTTAAAGTTTAATGACATAAGCTATCTGCTACGGTAGCCGTCAGTATGGCAGTGCCCTTAATTTATGCATATATCCGCCAATCCGATGATAACACTATCATTTAGGTCATCAGGAGCAATACGGATGGATAATATGCAGACGATTCATAACCGACTTTTCTATTGTCTCAGGGAATTGAATAAGATGCGTTCCCTGTTTTCTGTATGTCCTGATAAAGACTTTTCTCGTAACAGATCCCTTGATTTTATCAAAACAATAACGACTATTCTTGGCTTTCAAGGCAAAACACTTGATAAAGAACTCATTGATATTGGAAAACCTGTAACTGCTTCTGCTCTTGTGCAAAGACGCGGCAAAATACTCCCTGAAGCCTTTTATTATCTGTTCAGAAGCTATGCCAAGAGCATTCATGTCCGCAAGAAATATGATGGCTACAGACTTATAGCAGCCGACGGCTCAGATGTAAATACACCGCATAACAAAGATTCTGCATTTTATCATCAGGGTGAGATTGTACGTGGTGTCCAAGTAAAAGGTTTTAACCAACTTCATCTTAATACACTCTATGATGTGCTAAACAAGACTTATATTGATGCTTCTATAAATGAAAACGAACGAGCGGCAGCTATATCTATGATAAACAGATACAATGGACCAAAAGCAATTTTTATGGCTGATAGAGGTTATCCATCGTACAACCTCATCGAATATCTGCACAGATAGCCTCTTTTCGAATATCTTATCCGTGTTCCAAATACTAATACCTTCAAGGAAGTCTCAGAACTTCCTATGGAAGAGTTAGATAGGGATATAACTGTCAGACTATCAACTAAAAGTCAGCAATTCTGTAATACCTACGGCTACCGTAAAGTTGTCGGCGGTCCTAAGTTTGTAGATGAGCTTAAAAACTCTGTTACATGGGATTTTGAGGAAATAGCTGAAATAACCTATCGTGCTGTCAGGTTTAAGATCAGTGATGATACATGGGAAACTATAATCACCAGCCTCGACAGATTCCGGTTTCCTATTGAGAAGATGAAAGAGCTTTATCATCTGAGATGGAATATAGAGACATCTTACAGAGAGTATAAATACGACCTTGGAGTAGTAAATTTCCACGCCAAGAAGGATGCCTTTATCCTTCAAGAGTTATATGCCCGTTTAATCATGTACAATTAATGCGCAACAATCGTGATGTCTGTCAAGATACCGCATGTTAAGAGCCGAAAAGGATATTCATATAAGATCAACTTTACAAATGCAGTATATCTTATAATGATGTCTTTTAGAAATAATGGCAACAGACCACCGCCTGACTCCCTTGAAACAGAAATCCAGTCTTACATTGTCCCCGTCCGTCCAGGACGTAAAGATAAACGAAATCTTAAACCGAAGTCGGCATTATATTTTATGTATCGTGTGGCATAGACAATCCTCTATGTCTGTTTTCCATACAATCATACACCATATAGCTTTCTTGTTTGACAGTGTTTGATGGTATAAAGAAAAGACTGTCCACACATTTATTGTGCAGACAGTCTAAACTTAATGACATTGGGTAGTGACCCCGGCACCGGAACATATTGAGCGCAGTGATGCCTGATTGTAGTCCTTTTTTATGAACTCCCTTCGGGCGCTTTCTATAAGTCTTTTTTTTGTATCCTTATAAGTACTCATATCACAGTAAAGCCGCACAGCGTATATCCGGCACGGGATACCGCATCGGAGAGCTCGTTTTCTTTTTCCTCATGCTTTGACAGCAGATCCACCTGCTTTTTTTCCACGTCGGCTCTCGCCCATCTCCCGTCCGTCCTGTTTAATGCGTTTTCGATCCTTCGCGCGCATTTTGAGCAGTGCATACCCTCCACATTTAAGACATATCTGTAGGGATAATTGGCTGTGCTCTTATCTTTTACCTTTACCTTTTTTTCAGCCGGGGTTTTAGTCCCGCAGCATGCCGATCCGTATCGTATCCTTTTTACAATACCGTATACGGCACCTGCAAGGATCAGAATAAGTACGGCCGTTATGACCACATTTTCCATTTTCCGTTTCCTTTATTCGTTTTTCGGACACAGTTTTCTCGTGCTGTTAAGACCTATCAATATCGTTGACGTATTGTGCAAAAGGGCGGACATTGAGGGCTGCAGAACCCCGATAAGCCCGAGCGCTATAAGACCGGTGTTAAAGCCGACAATGGTTCTGTAATTAAAGCGTATCCTGTCCATCAGCCTGTCGCTCAATTCCTTTAAGTCAACGATCGAGCCGAGATCGTCGCAGCCTATGGTGATATCCGCGATCTGTCTTGCTATCTCCGCGCCGTCACTGATGGCTATTCCCGCATCGGCCGCTGATAAAGCAGGCGAATCATTGATCCCGTCTCCTATCATTATCACCTTTTTCCCTGCCTGCCTGCAGCTTTCCACAAACCCTGCTTTGTCTTCGGGCAGGACCTCCGCATGATAGTCATCAACTCCGATCTCACCGGCAATCTTTGCGGCAGTCTTCTTGCTGTCACCGGTCATCATTACTATCTTTTTAAGACCGGCTTCGTGAAGCCTCTCTACGGTCTTCTTTGCATCCTCCCGTATAGGATCCTCGATCAGTATGACCGCCGCAAGACTTCCGTTTTTTGCATAATACAGATGCGAATACTCATCCGGCAGCAGCTTAAACCTTTCCCGTTCAGCTTCCGGAATATTTATCCCTTCATCCTCAAAAATGAAATGATAGCTTCCGATCAGTGTGCGGATTCCGTCTATCGTCGAAGATATACCGTGTGCGACGATATAATCCACCCTTGTATGAAATTCATCATGATCAAGCCTCTTTTCCGCCGCGGCTTTTACGACCGCATTGGCTATGGAATGGGGGAAATGCTCTTCAAGACACGCCGCCTGCCTTAAAAGCTCATCCTTATCCTCGCCGTTAAACGAGAGTACATCCTTAACCTTAGGCTGAGCCTTTGTAAGTGTGCCGGTCTTGTCAAATACGACTACATCCGCCTCGGAAACCGCCTCTAAAAACCTGCCTCCCTTGACGGTAATATTATACTCTCCCGCCTCTCTGATCGCGGATAATACGGAAATCGGCATGGCAAGCTTAAGCGCGCAGGAAAAATCAACCATGAGAACCGAAACCGCCTTGGTCATACTTCCGGTGAGCAGATAAGTAAGCGCAGCTCCGGTAAATGTATACGGGACCAGTCCGTCGGCAAGCTTTTCCGCTTTGCTTTCCATGCCGGATTTGAGTTTTTCCGACTCCTCTATCATCCGGACGATCTTGTCAAACCGTCCGCTTCCGTTAACTGCCGTCACCCGGATCGTGATCTCTCCTTCTTCAACCACAGTTCCGGCAAATACGCTTCCTCCTTCAGCCTTTCTTACGGGAATCGCTTCGCCTGTCATGGATGCCTGATTAACCATCGCATCTCCGCTTATCACCGTGCCGTCGAAGGGGATGATATTCCCCACCCGGACTACAACACTGTCGCCGACGCTGATGTCACCGGCATCTGTCAATGCTTCAATCCCGTCCGTGACCTTCCACACCTGCTTTATATTC
The DNA here is from genome assembly GCA_017633935.1 of Lachnospiraceae bacterium. Lineage (GTDB taxonomy): Bacteria > Bacillota > Clostridia > Lachnospirales > Lachnospiraceae > NK4A144. Next base: position 6,696 of record JAGBOJ010000078.1, read on the forward strand.
AGCGCCATCTGTCTGGCAAGGTCATCCACACACTGCTTGTGCGTCCATTCCTCAAGCTCATCACCGATATCAAGCAAAAACATGACCGATGCTGCCGTTGAATAGTCACCGGTAAGTATGGATGCGCTTATTGCAGCCGTATCCAACAACTCCACTCTGAGTTTCTTTTCGGGGATCGTTTTCAGTCCGCGCCATACAAAGCGCAATGCCTTTGCACAAGTAAAGGCTTTATTGGCCCATATCGGAAGAAAAAGCTTCTTGCCGTAGTTCCATACGATATTCATTATGATTTTTTCATGATATCCCGCATTGAGCTCTCTCGATGAGGATTCAAAAAAGCTTTCCGGCACATTCACATTCTGCGGAAAATACCTTCCGATCAAACCTATAAGCTCTTCCCTGTCACAGGAATAATAAATGACCGCATCCGCAGTTCTTTCATAAACCACGGCCTTTTCTATCCCGGCAGATTGCTGAAGATAGTACTGCAGGGTATCCGCCTCTTTTGACGAAAGCCTTTTCTTATTGAAGTGGATGCGCATCCTCCCCGGTATCTCATGCTTTATGACTGCTTTCATTTTCAGTGCTCCGTTCAGTCTTTTTAAACTGTTTCACAGATTTCAGCTTCATTTTCTTTTTCAGCCCTGTCTTCATTGATCTTTTTTGCTTCCTCATAGATATCAGAGCAGTTTTCCTCTAATCTGGTCACCTGATCCATTACCACGTCCTTAGCCCTTAAAACTGCTGCGGTACAGTGCGTATATATCTTTTTTGCATCCTTTCCCGACAGTATCCTTATACCTGCCGTTCCGAACAATACTCCTCCTGCGAAAATACCAAGCTTACCCCAGTTCATTTTTGTTTCCTCCTTAGATTTATAAAAACTATGTCTGCAATAAACTGTTCCTTGGGTTTTACTGACCCGCCTTTTGGGTTAGATATTACTAACCGAATTGTTGACTATCATAAATTACTGCAACATAAATGTTTTGTCAAGTCCCGTCCTGCTGTCAGTTACACAAAGGAAGCCTTGATTTCTATCTGTTAAGTTTCTCTCTGAGATATCCGAGGATGTTCTCTCTTGTTGCAGATTTTAAGATATAGCCTTCAGGCTTAAGCTCCATTACTCTTGATACTCCTTCACGGGTTCCGACACCCGTAAGGAAAACCACTGGTATATCCGCGGTATCACTCTCCTGCCGGAGCATTTGAAAAACCTGCGGTCCGTCGACTACCGGCATTTCATAATCAAGCAATATCAGATCCACCTTCTCGTTTTCGGGAACCTTTAAGAGAAAGGTTATGGCCTGCATTCCGGCTGTAACTATATCGACCTTATAGTACTCCTTTATCCATTCCTTGACCATTCTGGCATACGAAGGGTCATCATCCACGATCAGAATCCTCTTTTTCACCTCCGGAGCCGTATTCCGTTCTAACTCCTGTGATATGGTCTCCTTCAATGTGTTTATATCCACAGGCCGATACAACCATTTAAAGCCTCTTGCTTCCGGTACAGCCTGCAGAATATCGGGATAATCCTTCTTCTCCCCGATAATGATCATCCCTTTACGGCTTTCCATGATCGTCTCAGTGATCATTGACAGCATGGCAAGCTTTGCTCTGTCTCCCGCCATATCACCCGGAAGATAAGCTAAAAAAAAGCCGGTTGTTTGCGTAAGAGCATTTAATTTATCAAAACTGCCAGCCAGTGTTGTAACATTGAAGCCCGCACCCGCAAGATTCTTCTCGATCCCCTGTACTATCACACTTTTCTGAAAAGTAAGTATCACTATATTGTTTTGTATATCCAACACCTCTACCTCCACTCTATACCCGCGAACAAAATAAATTGCCGTTTATTAAATAAGACTTTTCTCTCAGACCTCATCTTCCGGAAAAGATACCTCTCCGGCGGCGCACCTGACCTCTGTATCGACAGCTTTAGATGTCTTTTCCCAGCTTTTCCTGATATGATCCATCATTTCCCGCGTTTCATCTCTGCCTAATCCCGGAAGGATAGCAAAAAAATGACAGCTTTTGTTTATCGTAAAAATATCGACCTTCCTCAGTACGCTTTTAAGGATGTCTGAAAACTCCGCTTCCGCCGCAACCATATCCGCATTTTCATTTGCAGGCTTTAGTATGAACACGATTTTACCGGCAGACTGCCCGTTTTTCTTTACAGAGCGCATGATATATCTGCAGCACCACGAAAACGCATCGGAGGAAAGCATCATAGCTTCCTGCCCTGTTCCTCTTTCCTCATATATCCGGGTCAGACGCTCCATCTCTTCTTCGGGGTCAGATACTTCGGGATAAACTGTCCCGGGATCATTTACGCCTGATGCACCGCTCATCCCGTAGCCATGCTTGCCGCCCTGCTTTACCTTGTATAAAGCCTGATCCACTCCCAGAAAAAGATTCTCGTAATCTCTTCCCTGCGCAGGTACCATTGATGCTCCGCAGGAAATCCCTATCGGAACATCAAAGTCATCTCCCATAAGCTCCCTGCACTTTTCTGCCAGACGGGCGTTTAATCTGCTGCTTAAGGATGCCACCGCTCTCTCATCGCTCATATCGGGAAAAAAAGCCAGAAACTCATCACCGCCGATCCTGCTGACCACATCGCCGGTCCTTGTATTTTCCCTCATTATCTCCGCAAAGGATACTAAAACCCTGTCGCCGCAATCATGCCCGTAGAGGTCATTGACCAGCTTAAAATTATCCAGATCAAAAAGCAGAAGAGCACCCCGGTTGCTTCCGCATAACTCCCTTATCCTGTCCGTACCGCTTGCTTTATTTAAGAATCCGGTAAGCTTATCTATTGCGGCTTCCTCCGCAAGGCTTTCTATTGTTTTGCTCTGCTCGATCGTATTTGCTATTCGTGCAAGAAGAATGTCTCGGTCAAAAGGCTTGTGTATGAAATCCGATGCACCGGCTGAAAGCCCGCGCCGTTCCGTTTCACTGTCATTATCCCCGGTAAGGAATATCACCGGTACCTGTGCCCTGTCAATTTTTTCTTCAAATTCCCGTAATGCATGATACACCTCAAAGCCGTCCATATCCGGCATCATGATATCCAAAAGGATCAGATCCGGAATATTTTTCTCAAGAAACTTAAAAAGGTCCTTTCCGCTTCTTAAGCAGCTTACCTTAAAGCCCTCCGAGCCCAGGATCATCCTTATGTTTGTAAGGTTTATCACTTCATCATCCACTACCGCAATCCGGTTGTCCAATTTCAAAAACTCCTATTGTACTGCTATTTACGATATTTCAAAATACACCAGCGTCTGATTGATCAGCTGATATGCCACCTCACCGAAGGAGACCGGCCCGCAGTAAGTATCGATCTTCCTTCCTTCAAGCCCGCCGTAAAGATAATTCAAAATGCAGTTAAACGACACTACCGGAGCATCCGCTCTTAAAGAGCCGATCCTTTCGGCAAACTCCGTTACATAATCATCCACGGGGCGGGCAAACCTGTATTCAACACCCTTAAAGACCGGCGCATAAAGATCGATCGTATCCTCACCTGCCGTCTTTATCGATGTATTTATATAGGACCCGTTATAGTCGGCAACCAACGGCATCCTTGTATCTATTTTTTTCCTTTTTATATATTCGGCAAAATTGACCTCCTGACCGTTTACCCTGCATTTTGTCACGCTCAGCTCATTGTCGGAAAAGGTGATGACGGGATCTGTCTTGTCATCCTGAAAAATATTTATCATATTGACAAGGGCTGTCTTATTATCCGGAAGCCTTAAGTACATCACGACTGCCCTGTCATTATAAGACTCTCCGCTTACACCGTCATATACCCTGATCTCATCATCCGTACCGAGCTCGGCACCGGCTATCCACCCGACGGTGGGGTGCATAAGCAGCTCTTCGACCTCTGGAGACTCCTTTGCATATTTTTCCACAACCTTTGAGCCATACGGCATGATAAGCAGCGTCAGGCCGTTTTCAAAGCATTCCTCCACGATCTGAAACACATTATATTTCCCGTAGGATGCAGTTCTCATTTCCTCCGCAAAATCAAGCTCTGTAACAAAGAGCTTATCCTTTGTCATTACTCCCCCTTCATCAGTGATAAAATACGGAGTTGTACCGCCGATCCAGTTACCCTTCGGCAGCTTTTCAAGCAATGAATTATCGCCGGCTATATGCAGTATGCTTCCGCTCTTAATAAGCTTAACGGTTTCTTCCAAAGATATAAGCATTTTACGATCCCTCCTTTTTTACGTAAAACGAACCATTAACGGCGTACCGGTACTCTAAAGCGCCGCGATATTTGCAAAATCCACCTTTGCGATGATCGGGGATTTTTCAGAAAACTCGGCTATTTCCTTCATACACTGATCCATACTTCCCGGATCTGACTGTATCTTCCTTTTAAGCTTTGTTATCAGCATATTAAGCGCCAGATTTGACGATCTGTATTCCAGCTGTCCAAGCAGTATTTTCTTAATATTATCCCGAACCTTTTCCGTCATAACACCCTCCTTCCATACTCTTTCTTTTATCTGTAATCTTAATCCGCTCCCTTTTGTACTGCCTTTTTTGCATCCCTTTGAATATCAGGATCATATGATAAAAGCGGTGCGATGTCCATATGCTTAAATCTTCTGTCCGTATAATTGCGCGTAAGTTTTATTATAAGCGGTGACAGGGAAACGATCCCTATAAGATTCGGTATCATCATCAGACCGTTAAAGGTATCCGAAATATCCCATGCCAGATTGGATTCCATCACTGCACCGAATACAATAAGTACGATAAATAACAGACGGTATAATCTTGCCGCTGTTATACCGAATAAGTATTCCGTAACCTTTGCGCCGTAAAACGACCATCCGAGGACAGTGGTAAAGGCAAAGAGCGTTATGACGACCACGACAAACCATTCACCCGGTTTACCGAAGGCTGACCCGAATGCCTTTGTCACAAGAGTCGCATCATTTACACCCTCTGACACGATCCCGCTTTCAAGATCCACGGCTCCCGAGGAGAGTACGACAAGCGCCGTCATGGTACATACAACAATCGTATCGAGAAATACCTCCGCGATCCCCCACATCCCCTGCTTAACGGGCTCTCTTGCACAGCTGTTTGAATGTACCATCACCGAGGAGCCAAGTCCCGCTTCATTTGAAAAAACACCTCTCTTACAACCATTCTTGATCGTATTAAAGGCAGCCTGCACCACACCTCCCGCAGCACCGCCGGCAACGGCCCGCACCCCGAAGGCAAACTTAAATATTGCCTTAAAGATCGCCGGTATGCTTCCGATGTGGATCAATGCCACAATAAGACATCCCAGAATATAGATACCCGTCATAAAGGGGATGAGTCTTTCGGATACGGCAGAGACCCTCTTAAAGCCTCCCATTATGATGACGGCTGCAATGATCATCAGCGTAATTCCTATTAAAAGATCAGTCCTCCTTACTCCGAAGATCATTTCCGAACCTGTATTTAAAAGGATGATCTCTCCCACATTCAGTGTGATCTTATTTATCTGCGCCATATTTCCTATGCCAAAGGAGGCAAGTATCGTAAATACGCAGAACAGTATTCCGAGAAGCTTTCCAAGCCTTCTGCAGTTCTTTTTTGAGCCTAATCCGTCCTCAAGATAATACATCGGTCCTCCGGACCATGCTCCCTCAATATTACGCCTTCTGTAATATAATCCAAGTACATTTTCCGAATACTTGACCATCATTCCGAGCAGTGCTGCCACCCACATCCAGAAAACAGCCCCCGGACCTCCTAAACAGATCGCAGTGGATACACCTGCTATATTTCCGGTTCCTATCGTGGCGCATAAGGCGGTACAGAAAGCACGGTACTGTGACAGTGCTCCCGCATCGTTAATTATACGGCCCTCCCTTTTTACGATCCCGAAGGTTCCCTTTATCCAATGCCGGATATGGGTTATCTGGAAAAAGCCGGTTATCACCGTACATAAAAGTCCGGTTCCAAGCAGAAGCGCCAGACCGAAGGTTCCCCACGCAAATGAATTAACGGTATCATTTATCCTTATGATCGTCTCCATGCCAATAAGAATCTCCTCCCACGCTCAGTTATTTAAGAAGCTCAAGTATTCCGTCATAATCATATTCCTCCGCCTTCTTCTTTATGATATCGATCTTTTCTTTATCACCATCAGGCAATCTGTAATCCGTAAGTTCCCCGAGTATCTCCTCGATATCATCACTGCTCATCGAATCCGCTGCCGTATAAAGCCCCTCATAAACGCTCTGCATAAGGAACTCATCTGCCACGGGTCTTTCATCCTTAAGAGCCCCGCCGTCCGTATCCTCCTCAAAAAGCGGCGTAATCTCTTCATCCAGCTTATGATATCTCTGTATCAATGCCTCGTGATTATTCCTGATATAATCAATATCCTCTTCCTTCCCCGCGTTTTCCAGAAGCTGCGCCTCGTCAGCAAGTACGTTTGCACCTACGAGTCTTGCCGAACTTTTTAAGGCATGCACCTTGATCGTATAATTATGCCAGTCCTCTGCCGTATAATATTCCTCAAGCTCAGAGGTCTTAAGCGGGACAGATTCGTGGAATATCTTTAACACCGTCTTAAAGGCCTCCTCCGAGCCGCTGTTTTTTATTGCACAAGCCATGTCGAGACCTTTAAGCTGACTGTACTGCTTCAGCTTCCCGTCATCCTCAGGGGCGTCAGCCGGTATTTCCTCCGATACCTGCATTTTATCAGATATCTCCTCAGCCTCGTCTGTATCTGCTGCCGTCTTTGTATCCTCACGTTCGTCATAGGGATTATACAAAAGCCCGCTTTCGTTCTCCCTCTCATCAGGATCGCCGAAATAAGACCCGATGTTATAGTTTTTATTGCTCTTTACAAAATACAGGATTCCAAAGGAGCCCGAACCCACATTTGATGAAATCGCGGCGGAGGCCTGCTTAAATACGACACGTTCAAAGTATGCCTTCCTGCTTATTTCCTCCTTTATCATCTCCAGCGTCTCATTTGGAACATCCGCATATGTTATGAACACGAGTTCCGAATCAGGGGTCACATCCACAGGTATGGCCTTGTTTATATATTTCCTGTAAGCTCTTTTAGTGGAGCCGAGCCAGATGCCGCCTACTTTGTACCTGTCTTCCTTAAACTTAAGACACAGATGCATATTAAGAGCTTTGGTAATGGCATTTACTCTGCGGCTTACAAGCCCGTGCTTGACCATAAAATCGGTATTGTCGACAACAAAGCTGCATTTTAAGCGTTTCTTTACCTCTTCAAGCTCTGATACGATCTCCTCCACCGACATTCCGAGCTGTGTAAGCTTATGAGCTATCAAAACCAGCAGTCCCGTAGAGCTCGATACACACTCCGAATTGATAACAGTTACATTTTCAAAGGATTTGGCAGCCTCACATGCATTGGCATAATCTTTACTCATGCTTGCGGTGATCGATATATGGATCAGATGGTGTGCCCTCTTTAAGTTATCCGCAAAGAATTCGGTGTAAGCTGCTTCATCCGGCACATCAGATACAGCATTATGTCCCTGCTTCATATAACGGATAAGCTCGGAGGCTTCCACCTGCATGCTGTCCTTAAATACACTGTCCTCCGTCCTTACAAGAAACGGCAGGATAGGGATATCCAGATTCTTAATGATATTTTCAGGCAGATCGCACATTGTCGTGGAGGTGATCAGCACGGGTACCCTTCCGGCATAGGAGGCGGATGCGTTTATCTCCTCATTCATACCTGCCATACCTTTATTCATTATGATTTTTTCCGGTGAAATATACTTAATGAGAGTTTCTTCAAGCACAGCTCCAGATACCGGCTTTATGGCATAACCGTCAAACCCGGATCTGTTATACAGCTCCCTGTTCTCACTTCCGGCATTTGCCGTAAGCACAACAACCGGTGTGGTCCTGTTAAGACCTCCCTGCTGCGATCTGATCCTTTCAAGACATTCGATACCGTCCATTTCAGGCATCAGATGATCCATAAGTATAACATCATAATGATGCTTAAGAGACATGTCCAGAGCTTCTTTTCCGCTTATTGCCTTATCGATCATCATGCCGGTCTCTTCAAGAAGCCTGCTCTCCACCTCAAGATTCATCTCATTATCATCAACGATGAGTATGGCCGCCTCGGGTGTAATAAAGCTTGCTTCATATGCACTCGCCCTGACCGTATGCTGGTTATGGATGTTCAGCTCCCCGATCGCTGTGGGATCTGAAATTCCCTGCTTTATGACCACCGTAAAGGTGGAGCCTTCACCGTATACACTGTTGACCGTAACACTGCCTCCCATAAGCTCTGCGATCTGCTTTACTATGGAAAGCCCGAGGCCTGTCCCTTCGATATATCTGTTCTTCTCCTGATCAACCCTCTTGAAGGCATCAAAAAGATGCGGAAGAGCTTCCTTTTTTATGCCCATTCCGGTATCCGTGACCGAGATGCGGAGTATGACAAAATCCTCCCCCAGCTCATCATTTTCGATGCGGAGACTCACTGTGCCTTCCCTTGTATATTTGACGGCATTATTGAGGAGGTTGATGATCACCTGCTTGATCCTTACCTCATCACCGTACAATACCGAAGGAACATCCGGATCTATGCTCACATCCATCTTAAGCCCTTTTTCGTCTGCCTTCAGCCATATCATATTAACGATCTCGGACAGCATATCAGCCACATTATAATCAACAGGCACTATATCCATGCTGCCCGCTTCCATCTTGGAAAAATCAAGGATGTCATTGATAAGCGCAAGGAGCATCTTGCCCGCGCCCTGTATCCCGCCGGCCTCGGCTGCTATCTCCTCGGTTGCATCCACATCTCTTAAGATCAGTTCATTGAGTCCGAGTATCGAATTAATGGGGGTCCTTATCTCGTGACTCATACTTGAAAAGAATCTGTTCTGCGCCCTTTTAAGCTCCTCAGCCCTTTCAGCCTCCTTCTGGGCTTTCCTGCTTTCCTCCTCAAAGAGTCTTCTCTGTATCCATGTCATCACAAAGCTGATGATGCCGATCAAAATAACGGAAATGGCATTGTCCACAAAAAACATCTGCCTTGAATGCAGGTAGACCAGCTCCGGATGGGTAAATTCAATTATATAGCTGAAAATCGTAATGACGGCAAGCGCAACAAAAATGAATCCGCGCAGTCCTCCGGTCAGCACCATGCCCGCATACATATAGGCAAATATGACCCATGGCAGTCCTCCTCCCTTAGAACCTCCGCCGAAAAAAAACATTACAGGGATCAGCCCAAATACAAGACCGATCACGATCAGTATGACGGCGATCTTAAGTTTATTTCTGTAGAGGCAGACAAGCGTTACTACCGGTATCATGATAAGCGTAAATATAAGAACGGTCATCTCGATCCTGTACTCATATATTACAGCATCCCCTATAAGAGCTATTAACAATGTCAGCTCGACAGCGAGTGTAAGACACAGAAAAAGACGCTCCTTGAGATCCCTTGCCGGATCCATAATGGCATTCTTAAAATTGTTAAACAGCTTCTTTATGCTCATATCCCGTTATCCCCCCTTCTTAAATTCTCCCCGGGGAGCTCACGCAGCATAACCCTTTCAAAATCCGCCGTATTGATAGGCTTTGCGATAAATCCGTCAAACCCCTCCCGCATAAACATCTCTCTGGCTCCGGATACGACATTTGCTGTCAGTGCCACAATGACCGTGCTCCTGCCCGTATCATTTGCAATACCCCTTATCTGCTTCATGGCTTCCACGCCATCCATTTCAGGCATCATATGATCCATGAAAATAACATCATAGTCATTTTCACGGAATTTAAGGAGCGCCTCTTTTCCGCTGCCTGCGGTATCTATCACCATCCCGTAATCCTTAAATATGCCTGATGCAACGACAAGATTCATCGGCTCATCGTCGACGATCAGTGCCCTTACTCCTTCAAAGTCAGGCTTTGACAGATCCTCTTCAAGACCCGAAACCTGAACATTAAAGCCCTCATTTATTACTTTTATCACGGGATATGCATATAATGGCTTGGGCATAACCAGCACACGGCTCCCGGGATTCGGCTTAAATCCTGCGTTTGCCGATACCACGACCACTACCCCTTCTTCACACAGGGCATCGAAATATCCTTTGTTATCCTCATATTCCTCCTGTCCCATAAAGATAAAGCCTACATCCGTTTTTTCCCTCATACGCTCAACATCGTAGACGGTTTCCACGGAGTAGAGCTGTGTACGGGTGCCGGATGCCAGATTGGCTGCCATCGACCGGTAAAAATCGCGTAATTTCGGTACTTTGTATTTATCCGACCTGACATGAAAGAGGATCACGCCGGATAATTCCCCTGACAGCGTAAGACACGGCGACGGGTCTGCAATCCTTTGCGGTACGGTCACCCTGATAGTCGACCCGTTGCCTTTTTCGCTTTCTATCTTGACAAAACCGCCCATAGCATGGGCAAATCCGTAAACTATATAGAGTCCGAGTCCGATGCCTCCCGAGCTGCGGTTGCGTTTTTTATTCACCTGATACATCCCGTCGGCAACGGAGGCTACGGCTTTCCGGTCCATTCCGATACCCGTATCCGTCATTTCTATGCACAGATTTACCCCGTTTTCGATCTTTTCCGTATACATCCTGACCAGAATGCCGCCGTACTTTGTGAATTTCACCGCATTTTCGAGCAGATGCCTGAATATCTTGTGAATCTTTTTAATGTCTCCGTTCATCTTTGCGGGAACGGACGGGTTCAGATCCACGACAAGCTCAAGATCCTCCCTTTCATGCATACGGAAGCTGAAAACCACATCATTTATCAGGGATGTACTCATGTAATCCTCATTTTCAAGAATGACCTTATTCCTCTTGCATTCCGTATAATCCTGTATATCCTCTATCTGATATGCCAGTCTTATCCCGGCGTTCTTTATGGCTTCGGCCTCATAGCCGATGCCTCGCTTTATCAGAAGATCAGACATTCCGTTTACCACATTGATCGGGGTGCGAAGCTCATGAGAGATATTGGAAAGAAAATCCTCCATATCGGCATCATTTTTTTCGATTCTGGCGTTTTTAAGCCTGTCTTCCTCCTCTCTCTCAAGCCTCTCTCTGACAGCCCTTGTGCAGATGACATAAACAAAAACAATGATCAATGTATGCATCAAAAGCCTTGATATACTGAACACATCATATTCCATATCATCCCATCCGGGTATATTGAGCAGATGCCATGCCATAATAAAAAAATACTCCGCCAGAAATACATACGGCATATATAACCTGTCAAAAGCCTCATATGCCATCATGCCAACGGCTGTAAGTATGGCAATATCAAACAGACCGGTCTTATGAACACCATAGTAGAATATGATAAAAAAACCCGTAAGAAAACAGAAAAATGCCTTCCAGTCGGGATCCAGTCTTTCGGACAGATGCACAGCCCACATCAGGACTGTCATTATTATCAACACAACCGGAACCCATGCTTCCCATCCCATGAGTTCATTTATGATGAGCAGCCCTATGGCTGCAAGAGAAGTAAGAAATACCGCAAATCTTTCTTTTCTTTCATGCTTCAAAGTTTTACTAACCATATTTTCCCCTGTCTGAACTTTTGTCAAAGTATCTTTTTATAAACTGTGCGCATCCTCCTCAAGATCATAGGAAATCTCGTCAAGCTCTGCATGGTAGTATTCCGACCAGCTGTACTGATTCATATATTCTCCCATGTATCTGTACCTTGATTCGTTTCCGTTATCAAGCCAGTCATAGAGATCACATTCTATCCTGTCCTTTGCAACAGCCATGCTGCCGCGCTGTTTTATCAGTATTCCCTCAAGCTTAAGCCTGTTAAACGTATTAAGAAGATCCTGCCTGAGATTCCGCAGATATGACAGCTTCTTTTCGGGGTCGCCTTCATCCTCCCATAAAGAAGCTATGATCTCGCCGTTTGTGGTCTGGGCTCCCCTGTTATTTACAAGGATCGCCATGATCTCCTTTGTCCTCGTATACTTGAACACAACGGGCTCTCCGTCCACAAAAAGTTCAAAGTTGCCGAAGGTCTGCGCAAACACCCTCTTAAGCTTTCTTTGCGTTTCCGGATATCTGAGGTATTCGAGCTCGTTTTCCACCTCGTTTATATCAAAAGGCTTTTTTAAATATCCGCTGGCACGGAGCTTCATGGCCTCGTACGCATAGTCCGTATCCTTATGCATATAAATGAGATTGATAAAAGGATTTAATTCCTTTAAATACCTTCCGAGATCCATGCCCGAAAGCTCCCGCATCTCAATTCCGAGAAAGGCCGCATTGATCTCCTCTTCGCGGGCCTTTGCCAAAGCAGAGGGCGATTCTTCAAAAAAGAAGCAGCCGGCATCGGGAACCGTTTTTTTAAGAATCTCCTTCAGTGCATTTAAGGAGGCTTTATCGTTATCCGCTGCAAGTATTTTCACGGTTTTCCTCCCTGTGTCAGTGTTACCTGTCTGACCTTCTGACTCCTTCTCTGCTCAGTAGACATATGCAAAGGATCAGGCTCTCCTATCACCAGCGTATCCCCGTCGATAAGTGCCGCATCGTGAAGCGGACCGGAATGCATATCGGCTATCACAAGAGCCGCAAATCTGTCATAATTATCATCGTCAATAACCGGAAAATGATACTTCATACGGTACCAGTGCCCCGGATCAAAGCCTGTCCCTCCGATATAGAGGCGGTCTGCGGTATCGGCAACCTCGTCGACCCCTGCCTGTTTTCCCTGCTCAAGCCCCGTTTCCTCGCAAAAAAGCATTCCGTATACCCTTAAAATCCTGTCCCTTACGGTTTCAGCATACCCGCTGCTGTCCTTTTTTCCCGTGGGCATATCCATTGTTTTGTAATAAAAGTCCTGTGCTTCCTCATTTTCGTCAAAATGAACGATAGCCTCATAAAAGCGCTTAAAATCTATATCATCCGTGATCGATGACATACAGATCACTCTCCTTTCAGCCGGTTATGTATCATCATGATCTTGCAGCAGTCCTCAGTCTTATCTTTCATTATATGAAAGCCTCTGTCCATTTCTTCAAGCTTCAGTCTGTGCGTGATAAGTCTTTCGGGACAGATACTGCCTTCTAAAAGCCTCTGCATCACAAATTGCCAGTCGTCCCGGGCATCCTCCGCATTATCACCGCTCAAAAAGGTCGAATTCCATGTTCCCTTTAGGGTGAGCTGATTTCTGAGGATCTTCCAGTATGTATCATTCGGAAACGACATATCCGAATAAGGATTGCCCACAAGAAGTATCCTTCCTCCCGGTGCAGCAGCATCTATCCCAAGGCTTATGCACTCGTTCCTGCCGACACACTCAAAGAACGCATCCGCGCCTGATACGGTACCGGTTATCCATTTCAGGGCATCATCTTCCCTGCTGTTGCACCAGTTTTCCTCCCTGATCCCAAGGCTTAATGCGCGTTTCTTCTGCTCCGGTCTATTTCCGA
>JAGBOJ010000012.1 GCA_017633935.1 Lachnospiraceae bacterium
AGATGTTTTTGTCAAAAAGCAGGTGCTTATGACAAAAACATCTTTATTTTTTGCGAACGGTTCCAAAGATATCGAAATACACAAACAGGTGTTATAAAATGCGCTGACACTGGTGTCATAAAGAATCTCAAAGACACTTTATGTTATTTCGGACACAATATATGGTTATTTCGTCCAAAACCGACCTCTATATCCGGCATCCGAAAGCTGAATCCGTCCTTTATGAGCCGGACATAATGTCATAAAGCATAAAACTACTATATCTTGCAGAATAACTCCGGAGCACCACAAGATTTTGATAAATTGAAAACTATGCAAAAATGAGGCGGGCATTCCGGAATTGTTATAGATACAGGCAATAAGATAACATAGCGGGAACAAGATCATTGTTTAAAATAACGGCACGAGACAATAAATATGACATTTTTGCACCGTTGGACCCTTAATAAAATAACGAATGGTTGTGAATGACCGCTTTTAATAAATAACACAAATGAATAACAATTTTGCTTATCCACAATCGCTTAAAATCTGATTTTATAACACGAACGTATATTCAATGTTTATAAAATGTTAAATCCGGTATAGCAATCCGGGAAGGAAGTGTGCTATAATAAAAACCCGAAGTTAAGGAAGCGTTTTCTGCTTGGAAAGTAATCGTTTTGGGATTTTGATATGAAAATAATAAAACACGTGCTTTTAATATTCGCACTTGTACTGGTTTTACTGGTGACAGCCATACTCGGAACGGTCACGGTGATGTGCAAGGGGCCCTCAAAAGCGGCTGCAACCCGCTTTGTTAACACACTTATGGAGACGAGTGCCCTGAAATTCGTACCCAAGATCTACTTTTCACAGGAGGAAATTGATGCCATGCTTGCCGCCGGAGAGGTCAGAACCCCTTCCGTGCAGACTGACTTAAGCCTGTTGGAGTTCGGAGATGAGACTTCAAACGTAAATGAGGGTAACAATTCAGACATAAGCAATGTGCAGACGCAGACCGGGGAAAATCCCGGTTCAAATGCCGCAGAAGCCTCTGAAAATGCGGCTCCCGCGTCCGAAGAGGAGCCGGAAGAGGATCTTGTCATAGAAGAAATAAGGACCGAAACCTACAGAGGCAGGATGATGATAGTAAAGGACCCTTCAAGGGTCTATATCCGCATGATACCGTCGTTTTCCGAGACGGGCAGCGGCCAGAAGGTCATAGATATGGCTAATGCGGACGGCGCGACAGCGGGCATGAATGCAGGAGGGTTTTACGACCCCGAGGGCCACGGAAGAGGCGGAATGCCGCTTGGTGCGGTCATTAAAGACGGTGTCCTTGTCTGCAATTTTCCGTCGGACTTCAACACTATAATCGGGTTTGATGCCCGTCACAGGCTGATAGTCGGCGATATGTCCCCTGAAGCTGCAATAGCTGCGGGAATGATGGACGGGATAGCATTCGGACCCGCGCTTGTAATAAACGGTGAGAGAGTCCCTACAGGCAGCGCGGGAGGCGTTAATCCGAGGTCTGCGATAGGGCAGAGAAGTGACGGTGCGGTGCTGCTTTTAAGCATAGACGGAAGGCAGCCCACATCCCTTGGTGCTACCGCCAGTGAGCTTGAGGATATAATGCTCGAGTACGGCGCTGTAAACGCCGCAAACCTCGACGGAGGCTCATCCTCGGTGCTTTATTATAAAGGAGAGCTGATAAGCTCGCCCTCATCGGTGGTCGGGATAAGACCGGTTCCGACAGCCATACTGGTAAAATGACATGATATCAGGGTCACAAATTCATAAAGCTTTCGACCCTGCTTGATAAGCATTATGAATTTGTGACCAGCAAAACCTGATACGGAAGTTTATGAAAATCTCAGACCACAGGTTATGAAAATTATGTAAACCAAATAAAAACTTGTGGCCATCACGTCAAAGCCCCACAACATCTGGGGTTAACATAATCTAAAATTAACATAATTTAAAAAAATCATTTACATAAGTTGATTTTTGAATTAACATAATTTATAATCTGTATTTACATAATTCCCTGAATATTTTACATAAGTTAATTTTTGAATATAAAATTTGAATATAAAAACTTTTACATTTTATGGAAGAGGAAAAAGGTTCGGATCTGAAATTCTATAAGGGGCTTTTGGCAGCCTTTGTGGTCGGGATAATCCTGATAACGGGGCTGCTGATTTATCTTTGGCTGTTTTTAAAAGACTATGAGGAATGTCTTGCGGAAAATGCTGTAAGAGAGGTTGCCGAAAGCTGCAGCGGAGCCGACATATATTATTATGAAGATACCGTCCGCGGGAGCGGGCAGAAGCGTTTTTATATTCAGGACGGCGATACAAGACTTGCGACAGTGATACTTGAGCCTTCGGGAAAGCCGTCGGCATTTGACCATCAAAGGTACAGGATCAGCTATATAGAAAAGGAGAAGCGTCCGGAGGACGACATAATGCAGATCGTTGCCCAAACGGAGACGCAGATGCCCGAAGAGAGCGTACCTGAAGGAAATGAATCCGTAAGCGGCAATACGGTAAGCGGTGATGAAACAGGTGGGGAAGAAGAGCCTTCGCTTCCCGTAACGGATGAGGAAAAGGACGCCGTAAAAAACCTTGCCGAAAGTTATGTAAAGGTATATGCCCCCTTTTCTACCATTAAAGAAATAGGTGATCTGAGAACAAGGGTCCTTGCCCTGATAAAAAAGGACACTAACCTGTATGACAGATTGAAGTCCTATCAGAATGGCTGGGGACAGGCTGTAAACGGCTATGATTTCGGCGAGACTGAGGTTACGGACATAAAAAAGACTGCGGATAACGGATATTCCTGCGATGTTGCCTCGGAATTTATCATAAACAGCGCAAACTACGGAGTAAACCGCACATACGATCTTACTTATCATATGGAGATGGAGTATGTGGACGGGACGTTACTCATCACAAGTGTGGAATAATGTGACAAAAACAGGTTTTTTAATGTCCGACACTGCTTTTGACACGGTACGGTACGAATTATTTGATATCGGAGTCAAAAGTCCTTTTGTGACCTTTTGACCCTGACATCATATTATACATATAAATATGGAAACGAAAGAAATACCAAAACATAAAAATACTGAGATATAAATATAACAAGGGAGGTATAGCATTACAATGAAAAAAAGATTCAGAAGAAAGATTTCCCTGCTGCTTGCGGCTGCATTGTCTTTTTCCATGAATGTGCAGGCGTTTGCGGTCGAAGCTGTGACTGTGCCGGTACAGGATGGCACGGCAGTGACTGCTCCGGCAGAGACACCTGCGGTATTACCGGCAGAAACCCCGGCAGTTTTACCGGCTGACATTCCTGCGGTTTCTCCGACGGATGTCCCGGCAGCAGATCCGGTATCCGGTACAGAAGCACCGGTGGTGACACCGTCTGCGCCCGAAATACCCGCGCCGGCACCGACAGAGGAGAAGCAGACGGTTACAGATCCTGCAGAGACTTCGGAAAATGAAGCCGGAGTATCGGCAAATGAACCTGCTGTATCGGAGAATGAAGCCGAAGAAGCGGCAGGAGAAAATGCAGAGCCGGAAGCCACACTTGATGGCAAAAGCGATACCCTTGCAAATCTCATCGCCGGAATAAAGGATACAGAGGAACACCGTATAGAGCTCATAAAGAATGTCTCACTTAATGGCTTATTAACTATAGATAATGGAAAGAATATTATCATCGACCTTAAGGGTTACACCATAAGCGGAGACGGCGCTTTGGTAGAAAACATTGATCCGAGTGCTAAATTCCTTATTTCAGTAAACGGAGCAGGCACAAGTCTTAAGCTTACGGATTCAAACGAGGATGCTGCCGGAAGTATTTCCGCAAATGAAAATAATACAAGCTGCATCGCCGTATTAGGCGGAGCGGTCTTTGAAACGAAAGATGCAAGAATTAACGTTAAGAATCCTAACGATAATACACCCCCCTATGCCATATTTGCGTCTGGAGAAAATGCTGTAATCACAATAAATGACGGAACCTTTACGGGCTGTGTTGCTGCCGTAGATAGTGCGGTTATAACAATCAATGAGGGAGAGTTTAACGGACCGATAGGTACCGTCAATACGGGTGCGAGGATAATCATCAACGGAGGTTTATTTAACTACGATATATCTGTAGGTAATAATGGCGCAAAAATAACCATATCAGGTGGAAGCTTTAATGGAAACTTTTCCGCAACAAATAAAGAAGATATAGTGCTTTCGGGAGGAAGATACGCAGAAAATACAATTACGTTTGATCAAAATCATGTGGTAACTGATGTAACTATCGCTGCCGGCTATGGAATGGTAATAGATAACTCCGATGATGCAGAATATAAATATGAAGTCAGCAAAGCCACCAATGTATACATAGCTCCCAAGCTTGATGAATCCTATGTCCTTATCGGACAGACACTTTCGCAGGCAGGTCTTTCTACGGTGCTGAAAAGAGAAGACGGAACCGTTGTGGAAGGTGTGAAGATATCCGGCGGTCAGTATCAGGAAACGTATGAAAATGGTGACCCCATAAATCCTACTGCATATGTATCCGGAAACACGGTTTATAGTGAAACAGGAGTACACTATCTTGCAGCCCGTGATCTTAAACCGGTTCCGAATCCATATGAACCCACTCTGATCGTTGATGCAGAAAATCCTCATATAATTTACAGTGGAATTTATAACATCTTAAATGCTGGCACCATCAGCAAAAACCACCTCTTCAAATTTGAAGTGCAGAGCCCCGAAGAAGACACCTTAAGCATCGAGGAGGTTGTGGGAAAGAGCATATTCTACAATCAGGACGTAGAGGACCCGTTTGAATATTTCAATATAAAATATACTCACAACGGAACGACCAAGCTGTTGAACAAAAATTCCGGAGTTGAGATTTTGTGGAGTCTCAGCTTAAACGCGGCCGGAGATGATCTTGATGAAGCAAGTTCAGTATATGCATACAAGGGACAGAGCGCCCTTACTCCCGTATATATTAAGGCGACATATCTCGACCAGTCCAAAATATATACCAGCCGCATAGAAAAGCAGCCCGTGGCAATAAAAGGAAAGTCCATATCCTCGCTTCGCGGACAGGAACTCACTCCCAGATATTATCAGGGGATATATGTCTATACCCTTTCCGATGACAGGGTGACGGAAACCAAAATGGTCTCAGAAAATTCACTCATATCCGACTGGACGGATGTTACCTCAACGGTGCTCGATCTTACGGGCATATCGAACCTTATAGTAAAAACCTATACGGTTGAAATGACTGATATCCGCAGCCTTAATGATGTAATGGATAAAAATTATGAGCTTGTGGGCAGAGGACACCTTGAATACTCCGTAGATCCTTCCGTTATCCTGAATTTCAAAGGGACTTCAGGGGGAAGTGATATTGCGGAAAGAAAGGTAGTGTCAACGGATACGGACAAAGTAAGTGTATATTCCTTTACGAACGGGAAATCCACCACAAATGCGCAGTGGATGGTAAAGCAGGTCTCGTTCGATTCGATAAGGATGACCGATTATGAGAGGATAATAAGCTGTGATGCCGTCGGGATAACCGCAAAGCCCACCGTGGACGGAAAAGGGACGGTATTTACTCTTGATAAGGAGATGATGAAGAACGGAGGAGAATTTACTCTTTACGAGATCTTCCCGAGCGTGCAGATAGCCACAGACAGCAATACGAGCCTGACCGTTACGACCATAATGCCGGTAATATATACCGGTGAGAAATTTGTGGCATCCGACGATACCGGTTATTACATTAACGGCGTGCCGAAGGTGGGAGTATCGCCTACACTTGATGTAAAGGTACTCGACGGTAAGAAAAGGCTCAAATTCGGTACGGATTACTCGATATCCTATAAGAACAATATAAATGCGGGCAGTGATGAAAGCGAAGAAAGTAAAATACCTACAGTTATCATAAACGGAAAAGGCGATTATACCGGAATGAAGATAACGGCATATTTCACCATTCTTCCGGCTGACTTTGCGATGATGGCGGATATAGAGGTTAAGAATCAGTATGTAAGGTATAACAACTCGGTATTAAAGCCCACGCTCAATGTTAAATACAAGACCGGGGCAAAAGCCGGAAAGAAAATGTCTGCAAGGGACTATTCGATCATAATATATGATAAGAACGGCAGAAATGTTACTGATGTAAAATATAATAAGAATGAGAACTTTGCACAGTATAAAATCGCGCTTAAGGCATCCGGAAAAAATGAAAACTTCACCGGTACGACCGAACCCGAAAAATTTTTCTACGGGATACCGAAGACCTCAAGGAAATTCAGTATAGGCGGCATAAATAAAAAGGTAAATTATATACCGTCCGGAAGCGTGAGCATGGAAAGCTTTATAAAGCAGGCCGATTTTTACGCGAAGGCTTCCACCAGAAAATTTAACTATGCCGATTATAAGGATAAGAATACGATCAGCATAGACCTTGTAAATAATATGGATGAAAATGTGGCGGAGTCGTATGCGGACACAAGCGTAAGCAATGCCGGGATCTATTACCTTAAGATAGAATTTGCGGATTTTGCCGATAAATATGAATACCGTATTTACGAGCCGACCTATGTGAAGGTAAACTATACCGGAAAAGCGCTTACAAACGGCAGTGTAAAGCTTAAGAAGACGGCCTTTAACTATGACGGAAATGAAAAGTACCATGATCTGACCTTAAGAATGACAAAGGCCATAATGGATCAGAACAGGCTATCGGATATCTCTGTAAAGGTTTATCAGACCGGGGAAACGTATTCTTTGGAAGAGCTTAAGGATATGTCAAAGGCAAGCCCCGAGCTTGAAGCCGTTATACCGGGAAAGCTGCTTAATAATTCAAACCCGGGAAGATATATGCTGGAAATAAGCGGAAAGGGATATTACAGCGGAAAATATGTTCTTACATATATGGTGGGAGTGCAGAAATACAGCTCCAAGACCACTCCGGCAATGGTGTATGTGAATACGGTCTCATCAGACGATGCGGAAGATACTGTAGAAAGAGCGGTACCTTATAAGTCTGACAGCAATTACGATGATGATATGGTAAAGGTCGTATGGACATATGAAAAAGGCGGAAAGCAGTGCCTTAAGCGTGCATCAGACAGGACGGCGGATACAGGAGATTACTATGTGGAATGGGGCACCTTTAAGCAGGTCGGTGAAAAGAAGGGCTCCGTTACGATAGTAGGAACCGGGACATACTTTACGGGCAAGATAAAAAAGACCTTTGATGTAACACAGGCAACTCAATAAAAGCAGATAAGGAGACAGGGGACGGTTTTAAAGCCGTCCTCTGTCGGATTTAAAGAGGCTCATAGATTATAAGGGGAACGATATGGAAAAAAACAGGGTTTTCAGCGACGGTCTGACTCAGATCATACCAAGTGAAGAAAAGATGCCTGCCATAGAATGGCTGGCTGAGCAGATGCCGGGAGGGTTTTTTATATACCGGGCAGAGGGGGATACGGAGCTTTTATACGTAAATCATGCAACCTGCGATATCTTCGGCTGCTCGACCTTAGAGGAATTTAGAGAGTATACCGGAAACACCTTTAAGGGTATGGTGCATCCCGACGATTATGAAAAGATACAGGAATCCATCGACGATCAGATCGCAAGCTCTGCAGACGGCCACAAGATGGATTATGTGGTCTACCGGATCATCAGAAAGGACGGGAGCATCAGATGGGTGGATGACTACGGGCACTTTGCAAACCTTCCGGGCTACGGGGATGTGTATTATGTTTTCATAGGCGATATCACCGAAAACAGACTTGCCTCAGAGGAAAGAAAAAGGGCAGAGGAGCTGGCAGTGGCCCTAAAGGCGGCAGAGCAGGCGAATCTGGCAAAGAGCGCCTTTCTGTCAAATATGTCTCATGAGATAAGGACTCCGATAACGGCCATTTTAGGAATGAATGAGATGATACAAAGGGAGGCAAGGAGACCCGAGATCATTGAGTATTCCGAAAACATCAGAAAGGCGGGAGTAAGTCTCCTCGGTATAATAAGCGACATACTGGATTTTTCAAAGATAGAGACAGGCAGGATGGAGCTGGAATGTGATGAATATTCACTTTCGTATGTTGTCGTGGATCTTTATAATCTGGTGCAGTTTCGGGCGGAGGCAAAGGGTCTCGATCTGGAATTTAAGATCGACGAGTCGCTGCCTGTAAAGCTTTACGGGGATGAGATAAAGGTAAAGCAGGTCATTTCAAACCTCCTTACAAATGCCGCAAAGTATACGGAAAGCGGAAAGGTCACTTTTGAGATGAAGGAGATCGAAAGGATGCCGGATACAGGATCGGTAAAAATAGAGGTATCGGTGACCGACACGGGAATAGGCATCAGAGAAGAGGAAATGAAGAGGATTTTTGAGCCCTTCGGCAGACTTGACACCAAAAGGACAAGGAGTATTGAAGGCTCGGGACTGGGGCTTTCGATCACAAGAGAGCTGCTGACACTGATGGGCAGTGACCTTAAGATAGAAAGCACCTACGGAAAGGGCTCCAGATTTTACTTTACCCTCGTACAGAAGATAGTGGATGAAACACCGGTGGGTGTACTGGATGTGGGAACTCTTGTGCATGAGAAGACCGGGGCGAATGCAAGAAAGGTGTTTTTTACGGCTCCCGGCATGAGGCTTTTGGTTGTGGACGATACGCCCATGAACCTTCAGGTCATAGCGGGACTCTTAAAGCGTACCAGAATGCACATAGATGTCTGCTCAAGCGGAGCGGAGTGTCTTGAAAGGTTAAAAAAGGAAGATTACGATCTGGTGTTTATGGATTACAGGATGCCGAAGATGGACGGGATAGAAACGCTTTCCGTGATCAAAAGGGATTATCCGGAAAAATATAAAAGAATACCAATTATATCGCTTACAGCCAGTGCGGTATCGGGCGACAAGGAAAAGATGATAAGGGCGGGCTTTACTGACTATCTGCCAAAGCCGATAAACATCGACGAAATGGAAAAGCTGATGATAAAATATCTTCCCGCCGATTCGATAGTGATGGAGGGTGAAACGGGTTCGGTGGAAGAGGAGGAGCTTAAAAAGCTTCCGCCGGTCATTTTTGAAAATGATCTGATAGACCCGGAAAAGGGCATTGAATACTGCGGAGACGCGGATGATTATATATTTGCCCTTAAGACCTACTCGGAGTCTGTGGATGCAAAATCAGACCAGCTTAAAAAGAATGTGCAGGATAATGATCTTGAAGCCTTCACCTTTAATGTGCATTCCTTAAAGAGTACCTCTGGAGCGATAGGGGCACGGGGTATCTTTGAGAAGGCAAGAGCGCTTGAGCAGGCAGGAAAAAATAAGGACACGGAGACGATAGACAGGGATATTAAGGATCTTCTTAAAGAATACGGGCAGATGAAGTCTGTGATAAAAAGGATAGTCGATGCCTATGAGGAAAAAACGGCGGAGTGCAAAGGCAGCAGTTAAAAAAGTGTACGGTTATGAGGGCACAATTACAGAGGGTACAGTATATAGTTATGTTTATGACAGACAAACGGGGGTGATAAGAATGAGTGTTATATTGCTTGTGGATGATGACGGGGATATGTTAAAGCTTACTTCAAGGTGGCTTACAAAGGCGGGGTATGAAACTAAGGAGGCGCTTTCGGGAGGAGAAGCCCTTGAGCTTCTTAAAAAAACAAAGGCGGATCTTATTCTTTTGGACTATGCAATGCCGGGTATGGACGGACCGCAGACTCTTGAACTTATCAGGGAGGATGAGAGCATACGGAATATCCCGGTGATATTCAGGACGGGAAAGGAAGATACTGAGGCTATGGGAATCATGGAAACCTTAAGGCCCGCAGCGGTAGTCTCAAAGGCGGAGGGCAAGCTGCCTCTCTTAAAGGCAGTGGAGGATGCCCTGTCATAACGATAGACACACATAAAGCGTAGGTGATATAATGATGTCAAGGGTCAAAAGGTCACTTGCTTGAAAGGAAAATACACATATGGAAAGATGCGCATCAAGGGTACTGATCGTCGATGATATGCCCATAAACAGAATGATACTTGCCTCACTTCTGGCAACAAGCGGTGTCCATACCGATCAGGCCGAGGGCGGAGAGGAATGCTTAAGGCTCTGCCGTGAGAATGAATACGACCTTATCCTCTTGGATCACCGTATGCCCGGTCTGGACGGAGTAGACACGCTGGTCAGCTTAAAAGACATATTTAAGGAAAAGGGGCGGGTAGTTCCCGTGGTCTGCCATACCACCGAAGAGGGAAGGAAAAATATAAATCTCTATAAGGCAGCGGGCTTTGCCGATGTGCTGATAAAGCCGGTCGATCCGAAGCAGCTTTCGGGAATCCTTCTTACATATCTTCCTGAATCGGAAGACCCCTGCTCTCCGGATGATGCAAGGCCGGTCATATTAAAGACGGATGAAGAGCCTGAAGGTGATCTTTCCTTAAAGAAGGAGCTTGAAGAGCTTCCCGGATGGCTTAAGGATGTAGAGGGGATCGATGCTGCAGCAGGACTTATAAGCTGCGGGGATGCATCGGATTATGCGGATGCCCTCCTTGTGTTCCACTCATCCATCGAGGATAAGGCACGCGATATAGAGCACCACTTTAATGACGGGGACTGGAGCATGTATAAGCTGAGCGTCCATTCCTTAAAAAGCATGGCAAGGCTTGTGGGGGCAAGAGGGCTGAATGAGGCAGCCGCCGCTCTGGAGGAGGCTGTCGAAAAAAACGACACCGAAACGATAAAAAGGGATACACCGGAGCTTTTGTCATCCTACAGGAAATTTACAAGGCTCCTTGATCCTTTAAATTATGATGCTTCACTAAAGAGTATAATTGACGGGGAGACGGGATATTCTGCGGTCAACAGTCATCCGGGCAATCCGGATACCATTCTTTTAATAGACTCAAATCCCGGGATCTTTACAAAGGGGATCACGACAAATCTCTCCTCGGCGGGCTTTAAGGTAATAACCATAGCGGATGAGCCGGATCTTATCATAAGACACAGATTCGATGCCGGCATAATCATTTATTATCCCGGAACTATTAATAATTCGCACATTTCCCTTATAATGAACCTCTTGGGAGAAATATGCCAGGATGATTCAAAGATACTCTGCCTTGTCGGAGAGGCTGCCGATTTAAAGACCGCTCTTTCCTCCAACGGGGCTTACAGGATCTGCCGTAGCTATACAAGGCCGATAGATATGCCCAGGTTTATTCGTGATATGAATTTATTTATGGGATTACAGCAGGAATATTATATGAAAAAGACGGTCTTTGTGGTGGATGATGACCCTGACTATCTTTCACTCATAGATCACTGGCTTTCGGATCATTACAATGTTTCAAAATTCAGGGATCCGTCGGAGATATTTGAAGGACTGCAGGCGGCAAGGCCCGATCTTATCCTTCTTGACTATGAAATGCCGCAGAAAAGCGGCTTTGAGCTTATGAAGGATTTCAGGACAAGCGATGCGACAAAGGATATTCCCGTGATCTTCCTTACCGGAAGTAATGACAGGGACGATGTCTGCAGGATACTCAGATACAAGCCTGACGGGTATCTTTTAAAAACGACCGGAAGGAATGCGCTGCTCGACGCATTGGGCAGATTTTTCTCGCAGTCCATGTTTGAACGCTCGAAGGAACAGTAATTATTTCCCCAAAAAAGGAGAGTATAGAGTATGAAGGTATTATTTATCGGAGGAACGGGTCAGATAAGCAGTGCTGTAGTAAGGAAGCTTGCCAAAGAAAAGGACTTTGAGGTCTGGATTTTAAACAGAGGGAATAAAGCGGTTCCGGAGGGCGTAAATCAGATCATCGCAGATGTAAATGATGAAGCAAAGATGGCTGATGCGATAAAGGATATGACCTTTGATACGGTCTGCGAATTTATCGGCTTTACGGCAGAGCAGGTTGAAAGAGACTACAGACTCTTTAATGGGAAAATCCGGCAGTATATCTACATAAGCTCTGCCTCCGCATATCATAAGCCTTCATCGGACTTTCATATCACTGAAGGGACGGCGCTTTCAAATCCGCACTGGCAGTATTCAAGAAACAAGATAGCCTGTGAGGAGTTTTTGTTAAAGAAGTACAGGGAAGAAGGATTCCCCGTAACGATCGTGCGTCCCAGCCACACCTATGATGAAAGGAACATCCCTGTAGGAGTACACGGCAAAAAGGGCTTCTATCAGGTGATAAAGAGGATGCAGGAGGGAAAGCCCGTGATCATTCACGGTGACGGGTCGTCACTCTGGCATCTTACCTTCAATGAGGATTTTGCCGTAGGCTTTGCAGGACTGATCGGAAACCGCCACGCGATCGGAGAGGCCTTCAATATCACCGGTGATGAAGTGCTGACATGGGATCAGATCTATCAGACGATAGCGGATGCTCTTGGTGTAAAGCTTGTACCTTATCACGTATCATCGGACTTTCTTGCAGCAGCCGGAGATAAATACGGCTTTGATTACGAAGGGAGCCTTTTGGGAGATAAGTCGGTATCCGTGGTATTTGACAACAGCAGGATAAGGCGTGTCGCACCCGGGATGACGACACACATACCTTTTAACATAGGAGTAAGGAGGGCACTTGCCTATGTGCTCACCCATCCGGAAGAGTACGAAGAAGATCCTGAATTTGACGAATGGTGCGATAAAGTCATAAACGCACTTGAAAAGGCGAAAGAGGAAATATAAAGGAGAAACGTGCCTCATCCGAAAGGGGGTAAGCATGGACGATAAAAACCACTGGCATCCTGCGTTTGTCGGAGCCACTGAATGTAGATGCGGTATTGCAGGCACTTAACTTCTTTTGGGAGTTAAATGGTTATATTATATTAGCGGTTCATTCTTTGTAAATTTGTTAAGATACAATATGAGGTATCAATATGCCTGAAAGTGAAATCAACCAAATAAAGGAATGTTTTATCAACGAACTATCGCCGGTAAAAATATATTTGTTTGGATCTTTTGCTGACGGGACGGCGAATGATGACAGTGATTTTGATTTTTATATCATAGTAAATGATGATACAAAGAATCTTGTAGATTTGACGGCAGAAGCGTATAAATCAATACGTTCAGTACGTAGTCGGGCAGTGGATATTATAATAGGTACAGAGAGCCGTTTTGAAAGCCGAAAGAACAAGTCCGGGCTTGAAAATGAAGTTATGAATAAGGGGGTTCTTTTGTATGGTTAACGAGTACCTTGATGATGCAGGAGAATGGCTGTCTTTCGCTGAAGCAGATCTGGGAGTGGCAGAACACCTTAACAAGACATATCATCCCAAGCCGTTGGAGATTATCTGTTTTCATTGTCAACAGGCTGCAGAGAAGGCAGTGAAATCCATCATTGTGCTTAATGGGAGTCAGGGTGGAATTCCTAAGAAGCATGATTTGTTCCTGCTGCTTAACCAGATAAAAAATATGGTCAGCATAGAAGAAAAGTATTACGATTATGCGGATATACTCGCCCCTTACGGTGTGGCAATGCGTTATCCGAATGAATTGTTTCTGGAAGATCATCATGCTGAAAAGGCTTTACAAATGGCGAATGAGTTTGTAGAGTGGGCTAAACTAAACATGAAATAGACTTTGAAGCAGGCGATGAAGACATTGGGAATTTCGGATTCCGAACAGTCTGAATACAGAGCGTTATTATGAATTTATATATACACACTTACTTAGATAGACACTGAACTTTTTGGTGGATTTAAATGATAATATTACCGCTTCAGTTTTTGTAAATTTGATACGATATAATAAAAGGGTATTATAGGCTTAATAAGGGAATTATGAGATAACAATCACATTTATTATCGTTAGTTCAACAGCCGTAAAAAGAAATTAACAGAATTACGGGCGAAAACAACAGTTTTGCGGAAAGGGCTTGACAATATGGTTTACATAACTCATAATTTGACAGA
>JAGBOJ010000079.1 GCA_017633935.1 Lachnospiraceae bacterium
AAAGAGTCATAAAACGACTCTTTGATATAATCTTTTCATTGCTGCTGATAGTCGTATTAAGTCCCTTAATGCTCATAACGGCGGCAGTGATAAAGCTTTATGACGGAGGGCCCGTACTTTATAAGCAGATCAGATGTACCAAGAATGCAAGGGAATTTAAGATTTTGAAATTCCGTTCGATGATAGTTAATGCGGAAGCCGCCGGAAAGCCGCAGCTTGCGTTAAGATCCGATCCGAGGATTACGCCTGTGGGACGTGTCATAAGAAAGCTCAGGATAGACGAGCTGCCCCAGCTTTTTAATGTGCTTAAAGGGGATATGTCCTTTGTGGGACCGAGGCCGGAAAGACCGGAGTTTATAAAGCAGTATGTCGAGGATATGCCGGAGTTTACATACAGGATGAAGGTAAGAGCGGGGATCACCGGCTATGCGCAGCTTTACGG
The DNA here is from genome assembly GCA_017633935.1 of Lachnospiraceae bacterium. Lineage (GTDB taxonomy): Bacteria > Bacillota > Clostridia > Lachnospirales > Lachnospiraceae > NK4A144. Next base: position 443 of record JAGBOJ010000079.1, read on the forward strand.
AAAGTATAACACCAAGCCGTATGACAAGCTGAAATTTGATCTGTATTATATGGAGCAGTATTCGCTGCTGTTAGACTTCAGGCTGATAATACTTACAATCAAGATAGTCTTTAGTAAAGAGAGTACGGAGGGTGTAAAAGAGGATGAAAAAGTATCCGGTATCGATAATAATACCGGTGCATAACGCCGGAAAATTCATAGATGATACGATACATTCAGTGCTTGCGCAGACTTATTCGGAGTACGAGCTTATACTTGTAAACGACGCCTCTGAGGATGCCAGCCTTGAACTCATAAATACCTTTGCGGACAGGGAGAATTTCAGGATAATAGACCTTAAGGAAGGCAAGGGCGCAGCGGGAGCCAGAAATACCGGGATAGATGCCGCAACCGGGCGTTACATAGCTTTCCTTGATGCCGACGACCTCTGGGAGCCCGAAAAGCTGGAGCTGCAGCTTGAGTTTATGAGGAAAAACGACTGTGCATTCTCCTTTACGGGATACGAATTTGCGGATGAAAACGGCATAAGTGTGGACAGGATAGTAAGAGTGCCGGCAAGACTCACCTATAAGCAGGCTCTTAAAAATACGACCATATTCACAAGTACCGTGATGTTTGATACCAGACATATATCAAAGGATCTGATCCATATGCCGGAGGTGTCGAGCGAGGATACCGCCACATGGTGGAAGATCTTAAGAAACGGCTACACTGCTTTCGGATTGAACAAGCCTCTTACACTTTACAGAAGGAGCGGGGGAACTCTTTCTTCAAACAAGGTAACGGCTGTAAAGAGGGTCTGGAATCTGTACAGGAATGTAGAGGGTCTGGGTCCTGTCTACAGTGCGTGGTGCTTCATTTTCTATGCGTTTCACGCAGTCTGGAGGAGATTGTGAAGGTAAAGACGCAGGTGCTGCTTTCCGTGATGGATAAAGATGATGAGCTGCACTATGTTGATATGCTTAACATTAAAAGCGATGTGCTCATAATAAACCAGTGCGGCTACAGAAATAATTTCCAGACAAGCGGCAGATACGGGAAGATCTATGTACGGGAGTCCGATGAAAGAGGCTTAAGCAAAAGCCGGAATGAGGCGCTTATGTACGCAAGATCGGACACGGTGATATTCTGCGATAACGATGTCAGATACGAGGATGACGCATTTAAAAGGATAGATGCGGCATTTGAAAGAAATCCAAAAGCAGCCGTGCTGGTTTTTTTTATTGAAAGACCGGAGAGGAAAAAGCCTGTATATTCATCGGAAACGGTAATGGACAAGGTTCATATGATGAAGATCTTTTCTCCGGAAATAGCGGTAAGAAAAAGCCTTTTGGGTGATTTAAGACTCAATGAGGAGTTTGGGGCCGGCGCGAAATATTCGATGGGAGAGGAGAATATCTTTTTATTTGAGGCTAAGCGAAGAGGACTTGAAATAAAATACATACCGGAGAAGATAGCGACCCTGCTGCCGGTGGAATCTTCATGGTTTAAGGGATATGATGAGGAATTCTTTTTTAACAGGGGAGCGGGATACTATGCAATGGACCCGAAATACTGGTATCCGCTTGCATGGCAGTTTCTGATACGGAAAAGAAGGCTTTACTCAAAGGATATTTCCATGGGTGCTGCCTACAAAAGTATGCTGGACGGAATGAGAGAGTATAAGGAGACACATGAGTCGTAAGGACGGATTTGTACTTTTCATAGCGGGGGATAATTTCAGCGGCACTGGACCTGCCATAGTGACGGATGCCCTGATAAAGCATGCTCCGAAGGGCACGATCTATTTAAAGCACAGAAGCAGGGTCTTACGGGCGGCAGAGATTTTAATGTACATACCAAAATGTGATGCCGTACTGTTTTCGGGGTATTCTAAGCAGAATATCTACGGGATGGATCTTGCCCATATCTTCGGGAAAAAATGCGCGTATCTTATGCACGGCTGCGTGGAATACGAAAACGGGATAAACCGTGTTCCCGATGAAAGGATGGCTCGCCTTGAAAGAAGGATGCTCAAAAAAGCAGACCTTATACTTGCCGTATCCAGACAGTTCGAGGGGTGGCTTAAGGAAAACTACAAAATGCATGAGCATAAGATATCCCATCTGACGAACGGAGTGGACTGGAACCTTATGACAGAGACTCCCACGGGGCAGAAGAGGGACCCGCACGGTATAATCAGCGTTGGCGGAGGGATGCCGAGGAAAAGCATATTAAATATCTGCAAGGCCATAGAAAAGCTTCGGGAAACCGATCTTAACGATATCACGCTCACGGTGGCGGGAGATACCGGAGCTGACAGCGAGGCGATAGATTCATACCCCTTTGTAAAGGACGTGGGACTTATCGACCATAAAAGCCTGATGGATCTGTATCATAAAAACAAGCTTTTTATACAGAACAGCAGCTTTGAAACCTTCGGGCTTGCACCGCTTGAGGCGCTGCTTTCCGGCACTGACATATTGATATCCTCACAGTGCGGGGCGCTTTCGGTGATCAAAAAATATGAGGATACCGATATAATCAAGGATACGACAGATATAAACGAGATTGCCGCAAAGATAAGGCGGCTTTTATCCGAACAAAATCACACACGGCTCATATGCGAGCTTGATAAGGAGTCAACCTCATGGAAAAGCAGGACAAAGGAGCTTATGAAAATAATGAAGGCTCTGGCAGAATAAGGGATATTCTCTCATGGATCCCCCTTCTGATCCTGATGGTCTTTTATGCGGGAACATGGAGTTTTCCTTATTTTTACCATATAACCGAAAGGTATAACTCGCTCATAATATTTATAGCGCTTGCACTCTTATTTTTTATCAGGGTTGATGTGATAAAGGCGCTTAAAAATAAAGACATATATCTGATACTCACAGCCGTATCGCTTCTTACGGCGACGGTAAACCTGTTCATAATAGATTC
>JAGBOJ010000080.1 GCA_017633935.1 Lachnospiraceae bacterium
GTACTCTTTCCGGCGCCGCTTGGTCCTAAGATCACCACAAGCTCACCCTCATTGATCTCAAGATTTACATCATGAAGCGCCTCATATACTATCTGTCCGGTTTTGTAGACCTTTCCGACATTTTCAAACCTTATAAGAGCATTTTCCTCTGTTTTTATCTGTTCTGTTTCTGTTTCCATTATAGCGCCGTCCGTTAATGCGTTACAATTCAGCACTTGACCAGTGCTGAATTGTAACACGTTTGGCGCATGAGAATTGCCTGCGGCAATGGCGCCAAACCTACATTCAAAGTTCATTGGCCCGTAGCCACTCGCGCCATCAGCAAGCTGATGTCTTAAGTGGCTCGGGACTGAATTGTTACTCTGATTTTACAGTTTGAAGATGATTAAATCAATCTGCTTTATATTATACCCGGCGTGTGATATTATAATGATGTCAGGGTCAAAAGGTCACAAAAGACATGCTTGCATGGCTTTTGTGACTTTATGACCCACAAAACACAGTCGAACATCCAGTGAATGTTCGACGGGCACGGTTTGGTGCGCTTTGTGCACCAGTGCCCCGATACAACGAAGTCATTTTACTGTGTAAAATGACGAGAAAAGATCAGGAGGCAATACGATGAAAGAATACAAGCTGGGAACTAAGTGCGTACAGGCCGGATATACTCCGGGAAACGGAGAGCCGAGGCAGATACCCATCATCCAGTCTACCACGTTCAAATATGACACAAGTGCCGATATGGGAAGGTTGTTTGATCTGGAGGCGGAAGGGTATTTTTATACAAGGCTCCAGAATCCCACGAACGATATGGTCGCGGCAAAGATCGCCGAAATGGAGGGCGGAACGGCCGCCATGCTGACCTCTTCCGGACAGGCCGCAAATTTTTTTGCCCTGTTTAATATCTGTCAGGCAGGGGATCATATAGTATCATCCGCATCCATCTACGGAGGGACCTTTAATCTTATATCCGTGACAATGGCCAAGATGGGGATCACAGCCACCTTTATATCCCCCGATTGCAGTACGGAGGAATTAAACGCCGCATTTCAGGAGAACACAAAGGCAGTATTCGGCGAGACGATAGCAAATCCCGCCCTTACCGTTCTTGATATTGAAAAATTCGCACACGCTGCCCACGAGCACGGGGTACCCCTTATAGTGGACAACACCTTCCCGACTCCGGTAAACTGCCGTCCGATCGAGTGGGGTGCCGATATCGTAACCCACTCCACCACAAAATATATGGACGGACACGGAAGTGCAGTCGGAGGCGCCATTGTGGATTCGGGTAATTTCGACTGGATGGCGCATAAGGATAAATATCCGGGACTTACCACCCCCGATGAGTCGTATCACGGAATAGTTTATGCGGAAAAATTCGGAAAAGAAAAGGCCTTCATCACAAAATGCACCTCCCAACTGATGAGAGATCTCGGGTGCATCCAGTCACCCCAGAATGCTTTTTATTTAAATCTCGGTCTGGAATCGCTTCATGTCAGAATGCCGAAGCACGTTGAAAACGGTCAGGCCGTAGCCGAATTCCTAAACGGTCATCCGAAGGTTAAAAAAGTAAGCTACCCCGGTCTTCCCACAGACCCCTATTATGAAAGATCAAAAAAATATATGCCCGGGGGTGGCTGCGGAGTCGTATCCTTTGAGCTTGAAGACAGAAAAGCCGCTGAGGATTTTATGGGACGGTTAAAGCTTGCCGCTATCGAAACGCATGTGGCCGATGCAAGAACCTGCTGCTTAAATCCCGCTACCTCAACACACCGTCAGATGTCGGATGAGCAGCTTCAAGCCGCCGGTATTCCCGCCGGACTTGTAAGGATATCCTGCGGACTTGAGGATAAAGAGGATCTGATAAACGATCTTAAGCAGGCTCTTGAAGGTTAAGATCATTTGATCCGGTAATGATATTTAACGGCCGCAAACCCGTATCTTAAGGTTTGCGGCCGTTTTAGATCAAAGCTCCTGTCAAAAAACTGCACTGATCAAAGAGTGAAGGAATCCACAAATCCTCCGATCCTTGAAGAAGATTCGGCGACGGTGGATGCACTGCTGTCGACCGTGCGGCTTTCGTCAGCCACGCTCTGCGCCGTGATAGAGGCAGTTTCAACCGTAGCCGTAACCTCCTCGGTGCTTGCCGACTGCTCCTCGGCGATAGCTGCTACGGATGTAGCTATATCATTTACCTTGTTCATCCTCGTTACCATATCATTAACCGTATTTCCGGCTTCATCAAGAGCCTCGAAGATATCCGCAAAGGTCTTTCCGGTTTCGCTCACGGCCTCATTACTTGAAGCGATATCGGCCATACTGGATTCCGAACGCTGTGACAGTGTTTTTATCTGCTCGGTGATATCCTTTATGATATTTCCGATCTCGGTCGTCGCATTTGCACTGTCATTTGCGAGATTTCCTATCTCGGAAGCAACCACGGCAAAGCCTTTTCCTGCCTCACCCGCACGGGCAGCCTCTATTGAAGCATTAAGAGAAAGCAGGTTTGTCTGTGATGATATCGAATTGATCATTTCTACAATGGAATTGATCTTCTGCGCAGCCTCATCCACAGATGCCACTACAGTATGCATTTCGTTCATGGAAGCGGAAATTGAATCCATATTTGTCTGGACATTGTTCATATCCTGCTGACCCTTTCTCGCCTTTACAAGAAGGTCATCCATTATCCGCTGTGTACTTCCGCCCTGCTCGGTCATCTCACTTACAGATTGTGCAAGCTCTGTGGCATTTGTGGCAAGCTCCGTGACTGAATTTGCCACGCCTTCCATGGCTGTGCGAATCTGTTCCATTGAACTGCTCTGCTCTCCGGCCTGCCTGCTCATGGATTCGGCCGAACTCATACTCTCATCGGCTTCATGCGAAAGATCCTGCGCCACAGCCTTCATCTCACCGAGCGTGCTTCTCATCCTTTCCACATAATCAAACATCCTGTTATTCATGATGCCGATCTCATTGTTGCCGCCCCTGTTGATCTTGACCGTAAAGTCACCCTCCGAGATCCTTGTGATGGTTCCTGTCAGATTATTGACAGGCTCGGTTATCATCTTCTTAACTAAGAACAGGATTATTACCGAGCTCACTGCAAGCATAATGATCACCAGCACGACCGTAATGACTGACAGACTGTTCAGTTTCTTTAAGACATCATCCCTCTTCACATATGAAACCAGCGTCCATTCAGTGCCCGGAACATTTTCAAAGGATACAAAGTAAAGCTTTCCGTCGTTACCCTTTATCGAAGCAACTTCCCCGTTCTTTCCCGCGCTCACATTACTGTAGATTGCCTGAATAAAAGCATCTCCCGAAAGATCGGATGCAGCTGCGCCGAGATAATCCGCATTGGGAGTACCTATTATGGAGCCTGCCGCAAAAAGCATACTCTCACCGGTACCAAGAGGTGTATATCCTCCGACGGCACTTGATATGCTCTTTAAGAAAATGTCCGTGGAAAGCACACCTGTGCGTCCGTCCGCAAAATTTACCGTCCTTACACCGTTTACGACCGCTTCCTTGGTATCCATATCTATACCCGGATCGCCGAGTATTACGCTGTCTTGTTTACTTCCCTGCTGATACCAGCCTCTTGTCGTGGGATCGTAATCCGCATCCGGAACCCAGTCCCCGCCGTCAATAAAGGTCTTGTCCGGAAAAGCAACATATACATCATTTACCATTCCCGGATACTTCTCCATCCCCGGAAGCAATGCAGCCTTGATCTCATCATTGCTGCTGTAGGATGAAGACTCAAGCAGATCTCCGAGTCCGTCATAGTAGCCTACGATATTTGACATTGTCCCCGCAATGTCGTTTGCATTTGCCTTGGATTCCTCTTCAAGTCTGCTCATACTCTGCTCGGTTATGATAGATCTTGAATTAACAAAGATGATCACCGCCACCAGAATTATAAACAATGCGATCATCGGGATCAGTACACGCAGGAGCTGCACGCTTATCTTGCCTGCGCCCTGCTTTGAATCAGTTGTTCTTGCCATTTATATACCCTCCATATGTTATGTTTTCATCCTCTCCCGGAATGATAAAATTATGTTCTAATATCTTAACATATAATCCCTGAAATATGGTTGAAAAAATAGCATATTTTCGGTATTTTTTGTATTTTTTCGCGTACATTTTTCAGATGCTTCCGTCATTTTTTCTTATATCCCGTTATCATAGTCATTACAAAACAAAACACTGTTGCCCATGCAAAAAATTTATGCCATTTCATAAATGATGACCTCTCTTTCTTTTTTCTCTCAACTACTGTTTTACTTAAATCCACTTCTTCGCCTGAGTGAACATACTGAAGCTGTTCACCCATCGTAAGCTTCATAATCTTATATGCCGGCTCACCGGTACAATGGCAGGTAAAAAACCGGGTAGGATACTTCTTTAATTCATTGCTGATATCTATGATCTCCCGAAGCTCCTCATCCGTGTATTTCGTTTTTTTCATCAGATGAAATCCGCTTATGACAACATCCGGTGCCGAACCATACTTATCCTTAAAAGCTTCCAGAATGCTTAGCATACCGTTATGCGCACAACCGGATAAAAGGATTCTCTTATTGCCATCTCTGATCACGAGATACTGCTCATGTAAAAAGTCATCCCTTATAAACTCATCGTTTTCTTTTATCAGAAGCCTTTTATTTGTAAAGGGCAGGGCATGCGATCTTTTCTTTATCGTAAAGAGTTCCAGTTCATCATCTATCCTGTGATCACCCTGAAGCTTTACTACCTGCGGAAGATCCGCTATAGCCTTATCTATGCCGATATATCTGTAACGCTCACCCTCTGCTTTTTTCCCGTCATCTGCATAATAATCCGCATCAGCCGTCTCCTGCATATATATATCCGCATCCGGATTTATCTTCACAAATGGCATGATACCGCCTGAGTGATCATAATGTCCATGACTTAGTATCACCGTATCTGCCTCCGACAGGTTAATGCCGAGCTTTTCCGCATTATGCAAAGTTTCTTCTGACGGTCCAAGGTCCAGCAAAAGCTTGTGCTTAGAAGTTTCCACATAAAAAGACAAGCCGTGTGCATATACACATCCTTCATGACCCTCTGTATTTTCAATAAGATTTACGATCCTCATGCTCCCTCCTTTACCCCGGTTCATTCATTCCATCCGGTTTTCATACCCGATTCTATCATATTGATCTCATTTAAGCATCCGGAAATCACAAAGCTGACCGGGTCCTGCAAGCCTGTCATTTAACCTGATTTGACCCGGATAATGATAAATATTATTATAGTACAAAATCCGTATCCGGTCTGTTTGAATCAGAGCGTTGTATTTTATACTTACTCCGGCATTCAACACACCGCGCATAGGGTATGATACCTTGGAGGAACCGCATAAATGTGTAAGATAAACACTGTAATATTCGATATGGACGGAACCGTCCTTGACACACTTGAAGACCTCACCACATCCATGAATTATGTGATGGATGAATTCGGTTTCCCTTCACATACAAATGAAGAGTACCGGCTGGTATTCGGCAATGCCATAAGATACGCCCTTGAGCATACCGTCCCCGAAGGCACTCCGACTGAGGTAATAGACAGGATGA
>JAGBOJ010000081.1 GCA_017633935.1 Lachnospiraceae bacterium
GCATCGTAAGCCTCGTCTTCATCTTCGTAATCATCCTCGTAGTCATAAAATTCCTCATACTTATCATCTGCAAAATCCTGTGCCGACTTGTAATCATAAACATTGTATGGGTCATTCTTTTTCTTTTTTGCGGTACCTGAATTGCTTTTGGTTCCGGATGTTCCGGCATAGGACTTTTTTGAAGAGCCGGAACTACTGCTTTTCTGATACTTTTCCCACATCTTCTTTTCAGCCGCCTCACCCGCCTTTTTATGAGCGCTACAGTAATTACTCCCGTCATTTCCGGCTTCGCAATTTTTCATTTTACATTTGTGCTTATAACAATAGCTGCCTTTTTCAGTCACGCGTGCGCTTGTACAACCATCAACCTTGCAGGTATGTACGGAACAGTATACTCCCCCTTTAACCGGCTTGTTATTACAGCTTGGATGTGAACAATTTCTTCCTGATGCCATAACACTACTGTTAAATAAAAAGAGGGAACTTAAAATTGTCAATACAACTACTGTATAAATATATCCTTTTCTCATCTTATCACCTGCTTTCTCTTTTTTGTATGTTCATTACAATTACCTCTTTCAGATAATCATCCCTGCTTTCCGGCTCAAGTGAGTAATATTGCAGAAAGAACAGACTCTCCATGATCTCTCTTACACTTGTCTTCCCACAGTTTCGTATGCTGCTTAGGTTCTTTCCGCCTCTGATAGCCTCTGTCAGTTCACCAACCGTGTTATAGCCCTCTCTTTTCAGACTGTGGAAAGCCCTGACGCTTAAGTCCATGCTTTCAAGAGATAATGCCTTCATACTATCCGTAAGATACATATTGAAAATAAATGTACTGCCCTTCTTCTCACGAAGATCTATCCCCTCCAGCCTGTTCATCAGGCCTTTCAGTGTCCGACTCTGATTTCCGTTCATATCTTTTTCCTCCGTAAACATCCTTGACGATCTCTTTTACTGCGTGGCATTCAAACTCTTTCATATATTCCCCGCAGTTTTTACGGATCATTTTTATAAGATACTTAAGGTCTGAACTGTCATATGATGCCGCTACCATGTGTATATGGTACTCTTTTGTGGTCCTGAATATCTGCCTGATAAAAGGTACTTTGGTTGACACAAATTCCAGCACATCCTCATATTTTTCCGGTATCGTGACTATGTCAATAAAAACGGTGACATCATCATTTCTGTAGATGCAGGTATTGTATCCTCGTATTATGCCCTCTTTTTCCAGCTTTTGTACCCTCTTCTTGGCTGCCACTCTTGACATCCCTATCAAGTCACCAAGCTCTTGGTAGCTCATGCGGGCATTTCCTTTTATCAGATCCAATATCTTCTTATCCGTATCGTCCAAACCCTTGCTCCTTATCAGTGTCGACTCTGATCATATTAAATTATATAAATAGATAAATGTTAAATCAATACTGCTGGTTTCGATTCGTAACCTCAGTTGAAATCTTATTTCAAATCCAAATCATCTTCATCATCCAAGTTCAGAGCATATGGATCAATAATTCTGTCCTGCCTGTGTTGTTCCCTGTCTTCTTCATCTATGTCATCTTCCTCGAAATGCGAGTGCGATCATGTATAAAATTTATCCTCATCTTATAATAATAGCCGACTAGTTCACTTTTCGTTTATTATCCCGAAAATAATGATTAATTTGCCGATACAGAAAGATAATACTCTGTATTTTTCTGACTACGGCCTTTATTTCCCCGTGTTTTGGTCTTAAACTCTTGTTAAAGTAAATGTACGGAGGTTTATTCCAATGGATATAAAAGAACGCCTGCTGGTAATCAGGATAATAGACCGGATGAAGGATGAAAAAATGAAAGATACTGTAAAGCGTATCAGTTTAACCGATGTATCTTATTTCAGAGAGGAGCAAAAGAAATGTTCACATTATTTATGATGTTTTTGGTGTTTTCGTTGATCTGGGGAATTTTGAAATTCACCCTTAAACTGACATGGGGCTTGATAAAGTTTACCGGATTTCTGTTTTTGATTTTTGCAGGACCGGCACTTATAGGCTCATTGCTGTTATTTGGCTTTTCTGCCGCATTGTTTCTGCCTTGTTTGATGTTCGGTCTGGGTTTACCGATGTTCAGATGCGGAGTCACGATGGTCTGAGACCGGGTCAAAAACATACAAAACAACAGGGAGAGTCATATTTTCGGCTCTCCCTTCAAATATTTACAGATTCTTTATATTCTCCTGCGCATATGTAATCTTCTCTTTGTCTGTAACTCCGGATTCGATTATTTCGCCGGAAAGTTATCATACCACCATCCTAAAAAGTCTGACAGCAGCTTTGTAAACAAGTTCTTCTGCTTTTTCAAAAGCTTCTTTTTCTGTCATTGGCAAAGCCACAGCAGTAATAAAAGATCTTATCCCGTGCCGGTACAGTTCCTCGTACCCTTCTCCCAGACTTCCGCATAAAGCATATACCGGAATTCCGGCTTTCAATGCATGTTCACCGACCCCGCAGACAACCTTTCCATATACACTTGAACTGTCACTTCTGCCTTCTCCGGTAACTATAAGATCTGCTCCTTTTATTTTCTCGTCAAAATCTGTAAGTTCTAAAACCATATCAATTCCCGGCTTCATTTTGGCATTCAAAAAAACAGCAAGTGCAGCCCCAAGACCTCCGGCAGCTCCGCTTCCCTTTATTTTGTCAGGATCTGTCCCGGTTTCTTTAATCATCACTTTTCTGTAATTCTGCATACCCTTCTCGAGCCTGTCGAGCATTTCAGGTGTTCCTCCCTTTTGTCTTCCATAGGTATATGTTGCACCCTTTTCTCCGCATAGATAATTATCAACATCAGATAAGACCGTTATCTTCGCTTTTAGTGCGGCCTCACAAAGGTCTGACATATCTATGTGGTCAACTTTCTCAAGATCTGCACCCTTCCCCGACAGGAGCTTGTTGGATTTATCATAAAATCTTACACCCAAAGCTGTTGCAAACCCCATTCCTCCATCATTGGTAGCAGAACCCCCTATTGATACATATATATCGGAACACCCTGCATCTAATATCGCTTTCAACAGTTCTCCTGCTCCGAATGATGTTGTTTCAAGAGGATTCCTTTCCGTTTCGGATATGAGAGTAAGTCCGGAGGCCTGAGCCATTTCCATTATCGCAATCCTATCGCTGATCCTTCCGTAATATGCCTGTCTTTCTCTCATTACCGGATCATGAACGGTTGAATAAACCTTCTGCCCGTTCACAGCACAGATAACGGCTTCTGTAGTTCCCTCTCCACCGTCTGCTGCGGGTATGCTGATGATTTCACAATTTCCAACAACCTCTCTTGCTGCTTTTGTTAATAATCCTGTTACTTCAAATGCTGACAGAGTTCCCTTAAAGGAATCCGGTGCAAAAACCATTTTCATCATCAATTCCCTTAAATCTTATTTCCTTTCCGGGAGATACTGGATTCATTATAACCTACCAACATTAAAACATAAATACAATAAGTTATGAACAACTCCTAAAAATCCGCATCCCTTCTGAACAACGGATATAAAACCACACAAACGATCACACCTGTCATTCCCTGCATCAGATTAAACGGTATCTCCGCCACAGACTGTGTCACGGCAGAGTAAATTGCAGTCCTGCTCTCTCCAGAGTTTACAAGCATGAGCATGAAAATGTTATAAATAAAATATCCTGCGATCATCACGAGCTCACCCGCAATACCGGCAAGAGATGTATAAAACCGTTTGTATTTTACATTTCCCCTGTCTTTTAAGACGGAAAACACCGCAGATGCAGTCATTGCCGTAAGAAACTTTATCACAAAGGTTCCCGGAGCCCATGCCGGATATCCTCCCAAAAGATCGGAAAGCATAGAGCCGGTCCCCGCAGAAAGTCCCCCCGTTACCGGTCCGAGCAGCAGACCGCTTAAAAGCACGAAGCCGTCACCGATATGCACATATCCGAATGCAGGTGTCGGAAATTTCAGAACGACAGTCGCAACAAAAGTCAGCGAAGCCATCAGCGCCGCTGCAACAAGCACCTTAGTATCCTTCAGCTTCTTCATAATAACCCCCCTCTTTCAAAACCTACTATAACTATCGGTATTATACTGAAAATTATACATCCCCCGTTTACAAATTACAACAAAATATATCATGATATCAGGGTCAAAAGAACTTTTGACCCCAACTTCATATCATGACCATAGTAATAGTATAAGTAAAAAACAACAAATACAAGATATTGTAAGTATGAAACAATGTGTATTTTTTTGACATTAAAAGGCTTTTTTGGGTTTTCCTAAAGTTCAAAAATGTGATATACTACGAATATCAATGAAGAATTTTAAGGAGGCATTATAATGGACAACTCTAAGTTGACTCCTGAACAGATAGATACTTTGGGTGAAATAGCCAATATCAGTATGGGAAATTCCGCGACTACTCTCAGTATGATGGTATTTCATAAGGTAGAGATCACCACTCCGAGAGTTCAGGTCATAAAAAAGAGCGAGGCTCTCGATGACTATGACAAGACCTGCGTATTTGTAAACATACACTATGTAAAGGGACTTACGGGAAATAACGTATTTATATTAAAGGAACACGATGTACTTGTAATGACCGATCTGATGATGGGCGGACAGGGTGTAAATGTCACAGGTGAAGTCGGAGATCTTCAAAAAAGCGCGGTCTCGGAGGCAATGAACCAGATGATGGGCACGGCTGCCACCTCTCTTTCCACTATGCTGAATATCCCCACCGATATCAGTACTCCTTCGGTGGAAACCATAGATGTGAACAGTGTAAAGGTATTTGAGAAAATGTTTGACAATCCGGCAGACCTTTTTGTAAAGATCTCGTTCGATATGCATATTGAAAATCTTATAGACAGTATAATGGTTCAGCTCTATCCTCTGGATTTCGCATTAAAGATGTATGAGCTGTTTGATAAGCTTAAATAAGTATGATGCAATAAATATAAAGACATTTATAAGAAAGATTCAAAAGGCACCGGATAAAACCGGTGCCTTTAAGATTTTCTGCTTTTTCGTTATCCCTGAAGCTTTTGAATGATCGTGGGAAGCTCCTTATCAACCACATCGTTATCAAGCTGGCAGGTACCGGCATTTGCGTGACCGCCTCCTCCATAGCTCAGACAGATATCTCCTATATTGACCTTGGAATTCTTGTTTACAATGGACTTTCCGATCATAACGGCCGTATTCTGCTTCTTAAAGCCCCACGCCACATGGACGGACATCTCAACCTCAGGATGCATCGCATAGATCATGAATCTGTTTCCGGAATAGATGGGGTCCTCATTTCTCAGATCCACCACCACTACCTTGTCATGAACCTTCGCAACCTTTTCGAGCTGAGCCTTAAAAAGCTCCTGCTGCTCAAAATAAAGATCCACCCTTTCCTTAACATCCGGAAGCTCAAGTATCTGGTCGATCGTATGCTCCAGACAGTAATCTATGAGTTCCATCATCAGGTCATAATTGGATATCCTGAAATCATGGAAACGACCGAGTCCGGTACGGGCATCCATAAGGAAATTCAAAAGAACCCAGCCGGTCGGATCAAGTATCTCGTCAACAGTGAAATCCGCGCTGTCTCCTTTATCCACGGCAGTCATTATCTCGTCATGCACCCTCGTAAATGTCTTGGCTCCGCCATAATAATTATAAACAACTCTTGCGGCAGACTTTGCATCGCCCTCTATAATGAAACGATCCTTGATATCCTCGGCCTTAACTCTCGAAAGCTCACTTTCGTGGTGGTCAAAAGCAAGACCGACCCTCGGATCAAACGGAAGATTGGTAGTGATATCATTTTCGGTGATATCGATCTTTCCGTCCTGAACATCCTTGGGATGAACAAACTTGATCTCATCTATCAGATTTATCTCCTTAAGGAGCATCGCACAGACCAAACCGTCAAAATCACTTCTTGTTACTAATCTTTTGCTCATCTTTTAATCCTCTCCACTATAAACGATAGTCTATATCCGGTCTATGTAATTCGGACCCGACCCGTATATACCTTTTTAGGCACAAATGGAAAATATCCATATATGATTTATCATACATATTTCCGTCAAAAAATACAACAAAAAAATAAATCTTATCTTTTTACAATACATTAAAAATGGTATTATGATGATGTCAGGGTCAAAAGAACTCTTGACCCCGGCATCATTATAAAAAAAGGGGTTATATATGTATGATCTTATAATAATCGGCTCCGGTCCGGCAGGCTTAAGTGCGGCTATCTATGCATCAAGAGCCGGACTGAACTTTATAATAATAGAAGAAAACATTGCGGGGGGACAGATAATAAATACCTTTGAGATAGACAATTATCCCGGAATCCCCCGTTCATCGGGTATAGAACTGGCAGGAAAGATGGAAGACCACGCCAGACGTCTCTGCGACAAAAGCTTCATTGATGACAGTGTCGAATCCGCCGAGCTTGCCGGAGATGTGAAAAAAATACATACCGTAAGCGGCTCAGTATATGAAAGCAGGACGGTAATAATCGCTACCGGCGCCACCCACAAAAGATTAATGATCAAAGGTGAGGATGATTTCAACGGAAAAGGAGTATCTTATTGTGCCACCTGTGACGGTGCCTTTTTTAAGGGAAAGAATGTCACTGTCGTGGGCGGCGGAAATACCGCGGCAATGGATGCCCTCTTCCTGTCGGGAGTATGCTCAAATGTCCGTATCATCCACAGAAGAAATGTGCTGCGGGCCGACAAGGTCTTACAGGATAGACTGTTTACAACCGATAATATAGAAGTGATATGGAATACCGGAGTGGAAGAGATCTGCGGCAGCGATAAAGTAACGGGTGTAGTCGTAAAGGATTTAAAAAGCGGGACAGACAGACTCCTTGAGACCGACGGGGTTTTTGTGGCGGTAGGCATCACTCCGATGGCAGATCCCTTCGGGGATGTGCTTGAAACCGATAAGGACGGTTATATAATAGCAGACGAGACCTGTGCCTCAAGCATTCCCGGGGTCTTTGCCGCGGGAGACGTAAGGAGCAAGGCACTGCGTCAGGTAGTCACTGCGGTAGCCGACGGTGCAAACGCCGTAGCCGGCGTAAGCAGATATCTGATAGGCTGATTTGACGCTGTTATCAGTACTTTTGACACTCATATCATCTGATATTAAGGAGCTGTGTAAAATAACCATGAAAAAGAAACACCTGATCTTCATTGCATTCCTGCTGTCACTCTCATTATGTGCGGGTTGCTCAAATGCAGGAAGTACATTTGCAAAGAAAAAAGATAAAGCCTCCAAAGAAACTGAAAACACCGAAGAAAACACACCGGAGGAAATGACGGTAACAGCGCCCGTTCAAAATGACCCTGTATCTGATGCGGGCATTCCGGACGAAGCAAATGACAGCGCCCCCACCTCTGAAGAGATAGAGGGAAACTCAAAAGGCCGCGTAGCCATGATCGCCGATACAGCGGGGATCAACGACCATTCCTTCAATCAGGCCGCATGGGACGGACTCGTCAGGCTCAATGACGATACCGGCGCCACCGTAAAATACATCACCACCGCAAACGGCCTGACCTTTAACGATAATATCGAGACACTTTTATCAGAAGATTACAGTCTGATCTGGGGTGTCGGATATACAAGTGCCGATGCTCTTTTGGAGGCAGCCACAAAACACCCTGACAGAAATTTTGCCGTCCTTGATCATTCCTTTGAAAATATTGCGGATAACCTGACGGGAGTTACCTTCCGTGCCGAGGAGCCCTCCTTTATGGCAGGTTATATCGCCGCATCCGTATCAAAGAGCGGCAGGACCGGTTTTATAGGCGGTATGGAAAGTGCTACGATAGATGCGTTCAGATACGGTTTTGAAGCCGGTGTTGCGTACGCAAATAAGGAGCTTTCAAAAAATGTGACAGTTGACACGCAATATGCCGATTCCTTTGACAGTGCCGCTATCGGAAAGGAAATGGCACTTAAAATGTATGAAGACGGCTGCGATGTGATCTTTCACGCCGCCGGAAACACAGGTACCGGAGTTATCGAAGCCGCGCGTGAGCTTGGTCCGGATCACTTTGTGATCGGTGTGGACAGGGATCAGTCCTACCTTGCCCCGGATAACGTCTTAACCTCGGTATTAAAGAATGTGACCGTGGTGATCGAAAATGTATCGGTACAATATATGATGAACAGCAATATCGGCGGGATCAGTCTCGATTTCGGCCTTTCCGAGCATGCTGTGGGGCTTTCCGAAAATCATGACAACTATTCCGACGAGATCTATGAAAAAGCTGTCGGACTCGGAGAAAAGATCGCGTCAAACACAGTCCTTGTTCCGAAGAACGAAGCTGAGTTTAACGATATGATAATAAACAATTTTCAGACTTTACAATAAATGATGTCAAGGTCAATAGTCCCTGATACAAGGAGGATTTTTATGGATTATGATGTGATAATAATCGGTGCGGGACCCGGCGGTATCTTTGCCGCTTATGAGCTTAAAAAGAAATCTCCCGCCCTTAAGGTGGCGGTATTTGAATCCGGTCACAGACTGGAGGACAGGAAATGTCCGATAGACGGGGTTAAGATAAAAAACTGCGTTCACTGTAAAAGCTGCTCCATAATGAGCGGCTTTGGCGGCGCAGGTGCCTTCTCCGACGGCAAGTACAATATCACAAACGATTTCGGCGGCACGCTCTATGAGCATATCGGCAAGGACGAAGCTCTCAGCCTTATGAAATATGTGGACACGATAAATCTCGAACACGGCGGCGAAGGGACGAAGCTTTATTCGACAACAAATACAAACCTTAAAAAGATCTGCCTGCAGAATAAGCTTCAGCTATTGGACGCATCCGTCCGTCATCTCGGCACGGATATCAATTATATCGTCCTTAAAGAAATATACTCCGAGCTTGAAAGCAAGGTTGATTTCTTCTTTATGACTCCTGTAGACAGTATCACCAGAACATCCGGCGGCTTTGAAATCCATACCGCGGATAAAACCTACACCTGCGGTAAATGCATTATATCCGTAGGACGTATCGGCAGCAAGTGGATGGAAAGGATCTGTAATGATCTCGACATTCCCACCAGATCAAACAGAGTTGATATCGGGGTAAGAGTGGAGCTTCCCGCGGTTTTATTTGCGCATCTTACGGATGAATTATACGAAAGCAAGATAGTCTACAGAACCGAAAAATTCGAGGACAAGGTCAGAACCTTCTGTATGAATCCTTACGGAAGTGTGGTTACGGAGAACACAAACGGGATCGTAACGGTAAACGGACACAGCTTTGAGGACCCCAAAAAGCGTACCGATAATACCAACTTTGCCCTTCTGGTGGCAAAGCATTTCTCAGAGCCCTTTAAGGACAGCAACGGATACGGTGAAAGTATAGCCCGTCTTTCAAATATGCTGGGCGGCGGGGTGATCGTGCAGAGATTCGGTGATATAATCCGCGGTAGAAGAAGCACCGCAAAGCGTATAGGGGAAAATTTCGTGGTCCCGACTCTTCAGGCAGAGCCCGGGGATTTAAGTCTCGTGCTGCCCAAGCGTATCATGGACGGCATCCTTGAGATGATCTATGCGCTTGACAAGATCGCTCCGGGAACCGCAAATGACGACACTCTGCTCTACGGGGTTGAGGTTAAATTCTATAATATGGAAGTCGATGTAAACGAAAATCTCGAGACCCGTTATCCCGGTCTTTACATCATCGGTGACGGAAGCGGGGTGACACATTCCCTGTCCCACGCCTCTGCAAGCGGTGTGTATGTGGCACAGCAAATCATAGACTCTGATTAAGCGGTTTCTTATGCGCCAAACGCGTTGCAATTCAGCACCGGTCAAGCGCTGAATTGTAATGTTCACAGGGGATACTGCACCAGCTTAATGAGCATTTCGGTTATCTTTTCCATGGATTCTGCGCATATATATTCGTAGCGTCCGTGGAAATTATGACCGCCGGTACACAGGTTCGGACAGGGTATTCCCATAAAGGAAAGCCTTGCTCCGTCCGTGCCTCCGCGGATAGGCTGTATCCTGCAGGCTATGCCGACCTCCTTCATCGCAGACTTTGCGTTTTCTATCAGGAAATGATTTTCAGGCTCTATCTTCTCCTTCATATTGTAGTAGGAGTCCTCTACCGTAACCTTAACGGTACCCTCTCCGTATTTTGAATTAAGGAAGCTCTCCGCAGCCTTTAACAAAGCCTTCTTCTTTTCAAAAAGCTCCTTTGCATGGTCTCTTATCAGATACGAAAGCTCTGCCTCCTCCGCGGTTCCCGACATTTTTATAAGGTGGAAAAAGCCCTCATACCCTTCGGTATATTCGGGGCGTTCATTTAAAGGCAGCATCCTGTCAAACTCGGAGGCTATCCTTGCGGCGTTCTTCATCTTGTTCTTTGCCTCACCGGGATGCACAGTGATCCCGTGCACCTTTACACTTGCGGAAGCTGCATTAAAATTCTCATATTCAAGCTCCCCTATTGCCCCGCCGTCTACAGTGTATGCACAGTCGGCACCCAGTCTTTTTTCGTCGATATGATCCACACCCCTTCCGGTCTCCTCATCAGGTGTAAAACAGATCGATATATTACCGTGCGGTATCGCGGGGTGCTTTATAAGGTATGCCGCCGCTGTCATGATCTCAGCCACTCCCGCCTTGTCATCCGCCCCAAGAAGCGTCGTACCGTCTGTAACTATAAGGCTCTGTCCGATATAAGCTTTAAGCTCCGGAAATCTCCCGGGACTTAATATCAGACCGGAATTACCCAGTAGTATGTCCCCTCCGTCATAATCTTCTATTATCTCCGGCTTTACATCCTTTCCCGAAGCCTCCGCAGCCGTATCCATATGTGAGATAAGAGCTAAGGTCTTATTTTCCCTGCCTCCGTCCGTAGCCGGAATTTTTGCGTAAACATAGCCGAATTTTTCATCAAAATACACATCCTTGGCGCCGATCTCCCTTAATTCATCGCCAAGAAGCCTGCCCAGCTCCTTTTGCTTTTCGGTAGTCGGAGCCGTACTGCTCTCCTCATCCGACTGCGTATCTATCTTTACATATCTTAAAAAACGCTGTACCACTTCACTGTCATCAAATCTGCCCATATCAATGTCCTACCCCTTTTATTTCCTTCGGCAGTCTTCCGTAAAGCTTTGTCATCTTATAAAGCTTTTTCTGCTTTGCCTGCGTAAATGCTCCGGGCTTCATCCTCCACTCCCAGTTTCCTCCCAGAGTAGAAGGAGTGTTCATCCTCGCTTCACCTCCGAGCGAAAGGATATCCTGCATCGGAATGACCGCAAGCTCCGAAACACTTGAGTAAGCCGCCCTTATAAATATCCACGGCAGCTCCGTACTTTTTACGTTCTTTCCGATATCCAGATAATCATTCGCAAATTTCCTGTCTTTTGCGCTTAAAACTTCATACCAGTGCATAGTAGTGTCATTGTCGTGCGTACCGGTATAAACGACACTGTTTGCTTTATAATTATGCGGAAGATAATCCGACTCCTCTCTTGAATCAAAAGCGAACTGTAAAACCTTCATACCCGGATAACCGCTGCGTTTTACAAGCTTAAGCACGGAGGGTGTAAGGAATCCCAGATCTTCGGCAATTACCGCCCTTTCACCAAGCTTTTCCTTCATAACCTTAAAGATGTCATATCCCGGTCCCTTCTTCCAGCTTCCGTTCCTTGCATTTTTGGCAGGAAAAGGGATCGAATAATATTCATCAAATCCCCTGAAATGGTCGATCCTTACCACATCATAAAGCTCAAAGCAGCTTGAGAGCCTCTTAAGCCACCATTTGTATCCGGTACTTTTATGCTTTTCCCAGTCATATAGCGGATTGCCCCAAAGCTGCCCGTCCGCCGAAAAAGCATCCGGAGGACATCCTGCCACAGCCTTGGGATGCAGCTCCCCATCAAACTGGAAAAGCCCGGGATTTGCCCACGTATCAGCCGAATCGAGTGCCACATAGATCGGGATATCCCCGACTATACTGATACCGTTTTTATTCGCGTATTTTTTTAATTCCTTCCACTCCTCATAAAACTCAAACTGAAGGAACTCATAAAACAGGATATCCTCACTGAATTTTTCACTGTATCTTTCAAGAGCCCTTTTTTCGCGCAGACGGATATCGTCGTCCCATTCCTGCCAGCTCTTATTCTTAAAGGAATTCTTTACCGACATATAGAGCGCGTAATCGTAAAGCCAGTGGTCATTATCCTTAACGAACTTCAAAAAAGCCTTATCCCCGGTATCAAACCTCTTAAAAGCCTCCCTTAAGAGCCTGAACCTTGATCTGTATATCTTTGCGTAATCGGTCTTTTTTACATCTTTTCCGAAATCATACCCGTCGCATTTGCGCTTTGTGATATATCCCTTTTTTATAAGAGTCTTTGGATCTATAAAATACGGATTGCCCGCAAAGGTTGAAAACGACTGGTAAGGACTGTCACCGTAGCTTGTGGGACCCAGAGGGAGTATCTGCCACACACTCTGTCCCGCCTCTTTAAGTGCATCCACAAATTCATACGCTTCCTTTGAAAAACACCCGATGCCGTATTCTGAGGGAAGTGAAGATACCGCCATCAATACGCCTGCCTGTCTCATGATAATACCCCTTCCAAAAACTTATTTTAATCTCCAGATATCCCTGTTATATTCCTCAATAGTCCTGTCCGATGAAAAGAACCCCGCTTTTGCGATATTGGTGAGCATCATCTTTTTCCATCTTTCCTGATCCTCATAATCCTTAAGCATCCTGTCCTTTACCCTGATATAATCTTCAAGGTCAAGGAGAGTCATAAACCAGTCCTTATTTATGAGCTCATTATAGAGTCTTTCAAGATTCTCCTTATTTCCGGCCTTAAGTGCCTCATCACTTATAATGAAATCAACCGCTTCCTTTATGACAGGTGATTTTTCATAATAATCCTTTGAAACATAATCGGCTTTTTCATAATGCTTTATGACCGTGTCGGAATCCACGCCGAAGATATAGATATTATCATCTCCCACCAGCTCATGGATCTCCACGTTTGCACCATCGTCGGTTCCGAGCGTCACCGCTCCGTTAAGCATGAACTTCATATTGGAAGTACCGGAAGCCTCCTTTGATGCAAGGCTTATCTGCTCCGAGATATCACAGGCGGGTATCAGCTTTTCGGCATAGCTTACATTGTAATTCGTCACCATCACAACCTTAAGATAAGGACTCACCTCGGGATCGTTATCAATGATCTGCTGCAGTACGAGCAGAAGATGGATTATATCCTTTGCTATCACATATGCCGGAGCCGCCTTTGCGCCGAATATACAGGTGATCGGTCTTTCCGGCTTCTTTCCGCCCTTTATCTCAAAATATTTATGAATGATGTAAAGAGCATTCATCTGCTGTCTCTTATACTCATGAAGCCTCTTTACCTGTATATCGAAAACGGAATTTACATCAAGCTCGATGCCCTCATTCTTTTTGATATGAGCAACAAGCTTTTCCTTATTGTGCTTCTTTATCTGTGCAAGCTTATCGAGCACTTCGGTGTCATCCTTATATTTAAGAAGCTCCTCAAGCTTATCCGCATCCTTCCTGTAATCCTTTCCGATCTTTTCATCAAGGAGAGAAGCCAGCTCGTGATTGCATGATAAGAGCCATCTTCTGAAGGTCACCCCGTTTGTCTTATTATTGAATTTACCGGGATAAAGCTTATAGAAGCTGTTAAGCTCGGTATTCTTTAATATATCCGTATGGATTGCCGCCACACCGTTTACCGAAAATCCGTAATGGATATCGATGTGAGCCATATGCACACGCTTTTCATCATCAATGATCTGGATCTTCGGGTCCTTGTTATCCTTCTTAATCCTGTTTGAAAGCTCCTTGATTATGGGCACAAGCTGCGGAACCACCTTTTCAAGATATTTAAGAGGCCACTTCTCCAGTGCTTCTGCAAGAATGGTATGATTCGTATACGCACATGTCCTGCTTACGACAGCGATGGCATCATCGATCGTAAATTCCTCTTCCTGTGTGAGTATCCTGATAAGCTCCGGGATCACCATCGTGGGATGCGTATCGTTTATCTGTATCACCGCATGCTTATCAAGCTCATGCAGATCAAAGCCCTTATCCTTCATCTCCTTAATGATAAGCTGCGCGCCGTTTGAAACCATGAAATACTGCTGATATATACGCAATAAATTGCCCGCCTCGTCAGAGTCATCGGGGTAAAGGAAAAGCGTTATGTTCTTTTCGATGTTCTCTTTATCAAAGTTGATGCCGTCGCGTACAAGACCTTCATCCAACCCCTCAAGATCAAAGAGATGAAGCTTTATTATATCGTTGTCGTAGCCTATGACATCAATATCGTAGAGCACCGAACGCACACATTTTCCCTCTCCGAATTTTATATCAAAGGAAACATCCGTCTTTTTAAGCCATGAATCCTTTTCGATCCAGTCGTTCTTTTCGGCACACTGCAGTCTGTCCTTAAATACCTGCTTAAAAAGTCCGAAATGATAATTAAGACCGATACCTGCTCCGGGAAGTCCGAGGGTCGCTATGGAATCAAGGAAGCAGGCTGCAAGCCTTCCCAGTCCGCCGTTTCCCAATGACGGTTCGGGTTCTTCATCTTCAAGAACAGCTATCGACTTGCCGTACTTATTCAGGATGCCTTCAAGCTCGTCATACACTCCAAGATTTATAAGATTGTTTGACAAAAGCTTTCCGATAAGAAATTCGGCTGAGATATAATAAACCTTCCTGTCTCCGTCGATCTCCTTTTTCTCATCCGACAATTCCTTTGTAAAGCTCAGCAGTACATGGTACATTTCCTGATCGGTCACCTGATTTACCGGTCTGCCGTAGAGCTTTCTTGTAAGAGTGTCCAGTCTTGCTTCTAATTCCATTTGAATCCTCCTAATCGTAAAATCTTATACTATGATATAAGCGTCAAAAGTCCTGATAACGTCAGATTATCCTATAACTGTAATCATCAAGATCAGCATCAAGTGTTATTGTATCATTATTTTTCTTAAAGGTCATTTTAATTCTGCTTCCTTCGCAGATCATCTCAAAATCGGAATCAAATCCGAATGCCGGATGTGTATTTCTCAGCTTCAACAGCTCAAGCTGTTTCTTAACAATATCCCTTTCAAGCGCCCTTTCTGCGTCCTCAAGCGAAAGATTCGTCCTGTTTATCTCCTTATGACCCCCTTCGCCTGCGCGCTTGACAGCCTCATGATCATTTTTTCCCGCAAAAAGATCGAGATACCATATCTGAGGTTTTCCCGGCATAAAGAGCTGTATTGCCCTTGCAAGCTCCATCTTCCTTTCATCCTCGCCGAGTGCGCTGAAATACGTGGCATTTACCTGATAATACATCTTCTTCTGTCCGTGAAGGTTTTTCACCAGACCGCCTCTGCTTACAAGCGTATCGATAAGACCGTCTATATCGTCATCGCTTAAAAATCCCTTCAAGTCAAGTAACGGTATACCATCATGGCAGCCAAGCATATTCACTGTCCTTATCTTCTTTTCCGTGATCTCATCCGCCCACCTTTTTAAGACACTTCCGTCCTTCTTTTCCAGTGCATATATCAAAAGTCCCGGCAGAAAGAAATCATATGTCATATAGCCTTTATCCGCAACCGTCTGATAAATGCCCTCTCCGTAGCTTGCGTGGATCTCCGGCAGAAGCGTCACCCCGTATTTATCCGCAAGCTCTCTCACCTTTGCCAAAAGCTCCCATGTGCCCGGATCGTTTAAGAAATTCTTTTCTCCCGGTTCCTTGGGCCCGTATGCAAAGGCATCAAGCCTTACTATCCTTGCCCCGTATCCGGCAAGAGTCTTTATTGTATTTTCATAATGCTCCCACACAAGAGGCGATTTAATATTTACATCCATCTGCCCAAGATATCTCCTGTTTGCCTCAAGATACTCTGTTACGGAAGCCCTGTATTTTTCATACTTTCCGAGTTCAAAATCCTTCGGAGCCTTCTTGTTGTCAAGCTCCCTGCAGATAACCTCCGAAAGCCTGACGGCAGTAAGATACTGCAGCTTTTCGGGAAGCTCGTGCATCAGATCCTGAGCGGAGGGTCTTTTATAGATCACCTCCTGATAGAAGGTATTCCAGTACGGTACATCCCTGCCATCAGGAAACCTTACCATAAGTATTGGAAGTCCGGGTTTCCTGAAAAACATATTTTCTATGTATTTATCATCCGGGCGGATATAACCCTCTTCGGTCATTTCTCCGCATCCCTTCCAGAATTCATTCCAGTTAATGAAAAAATCCCTGTACTTTGAATCCTCTCCGTTTTTTAGGAGATCCTGAAACTGCTTAGAAAGCACGGATGAGTGATTTAAGATAAAATCCAGCTTAAGATCGATCCCAAGACTTTTAAGCCTCTCAATATCCTCTCTTGAAGCCAGCTCCTCATTTATGTCGTAATCTATTACCGAAAAACCCCTGTCAAGGTCGGTATTAAACACACTCGGGAGTATGTAAAAGGAACCGAAAGCCCCCTTCACCTCGTCCTTTGAAAGAAATGTAACTATATCCTTAAGACTGCCGCCTATGCTGTCGGGATAGGCGTTAAGCATAGCCCTGCTGTCATTTGCATTCGTTTTTTCCATACTTATCTCATAGCCTCCCTGTATTCATCAAAGCTCAATATCTTCCCTGCCTTGGAAAGAATGATCTTTGCTTTATGCGCCTGTGAGTCAAGCCTTTTCTGCTCTAACTTCAATACCAGAGTCGTAAAGGGGGAATCGGTCTTTCCGTCCCTGTTTCTTGAACGCCTGTGTGCAAGAGTCTCTTCGGGCGTACTGTTTAAGAGCACGGGAATATCCACACCGTTTAAAAAATCGCTGTTCCCGTGTGTCCATTCAATTATAAGCAGTTTTTTATCGGAAAAGTCGACATTTTCATATGAAAGAGAAGCTTCATCCCTGCCCATTCTCTTAAGCCATATGCTTCTTGCCCCATCCTTAAAAGCAGCCATGATCGTATTTACTTCCTCAAAGTCCACTTCCCTGTCCGTTCCGAGATAATCATAAAGCCCTCTGCTTCCGCCCTCTATATAATCCGCCATCCACGGATAATCCTTTATAAGACTCTCATCCGGATCTGTCTCCTCTGTCTGGAATTTTTTTATGAGCTTAGCGGCATTTTCGTCATATTTTCCGGAATCAGCCATGGCTCTCACTGCGCTTTCCCTGAATATATGCAGTCTTTCCGCATCATTATACATCGGGATTCTGTGAGGATAATTGTCTCCGGATAATGTATAAGAACCTATGCCCGCACTGTTAAACAGATAACTTAAAAGAGAAGCGATCTCCGACTTGCCAACGCCTGACCCGCCGCAAACCGCAAGCACGGCTCTCCCGTAAGGATTTCCTTTCACTGCATCCTTTAACAGCTCTGTAAGCTTTGGAAACAGGGTATTTGCCTTGGCTATATGTATATCCTCTATCTCAACCTTGTCTCCCGGCATATCTCCGTGCTCAATATTCTCCGGTATCTGCATTTTCGGGCTTACATCAGCCGTTTCAAGCAGTTTGAGTACATCCCCGCTGCCCTTTTGTATTCTTTCATATTCTTTATTCATATCCTCACCTTTTTCCCTGAATTATTGTTGCTTTTGCGCATAAGTTTTACTTCTTTATCATATTTTTATCATACTTTAGCGCATAAGTAAAGAGGGTAAAAACAAAAAATGACACAGGTATGTCCCTTACCTGTGCCACTGTTCCTTAAAATCTTACTTTTTACATTCCTTAAAGTAGTTTAGCCCTCATTTCCCCGGGGCTCATCGGACTGAGATCTGCCGGTGCCACATCAAATACTGTTTTACAGCCGTACGCTCCTCTTTCGTTCATCCTGTATACCGCCCTTGCATAAGCCACAAGTACACAGGACGTAAATTCGGGATTTGAATCAAGCTTAAGACTGTACTCTATCACATGGTTGTGCTCCTTATTCATACCGGTCTTTCCGGTCCTTATGACAAAGCCTCCGTGCGGTATGCCTGCATGATCCCTTTCAAGCTCCTCCTCCGATATGAAATGCACCGTTGTATCATAATCGGCAAAGTAATTGGGCATCGTCTTTATCTCATTTTCGATCCTTTTAAGATCTGCCCCGTCCTCTGCCACCACAAAGCACTCTCTTGTATGCTTCTGTCTGGTGGTAAGCTCGGGATTCTCACTGTTTCTTACTTTTTTCAGGGACTCTTCCACGGGAATGGTATACTGCTTTGCATTCTTAACCCCGTCTATCCTTCTTATTGCATCGGAGTGACCCTGACTTACGCCCTTTCCCCAGAAGGTATAATCATTTCCGTCCCTTAATATGGCGTTGGCGTAAAGCCTGTTTAACGAAAACATACCCGGGTCCCAGCCGACCGAGATCATGGCAGTCTTATCCGCACTTTTTGCTGCCTCATCCACATTTGCAAAATGCTCCGGTATCCTTGCGTGAGTATCAAAGCTGTCCACTACATTAAAAAGCTTTGCATATTTCGGTGTCTGCTCCGGAAGATCAGTAGCCGAGCCCCCACAGAGCATCAATACATCTATATCGTCCTTCTTTCCTTCGATATCGTCCACCGAAAAAACCGGCACTCCGCTCAAAGTCTTCACACTTTCCGGTGCCCTCCGGGTAAATACGGCTTTTAACTCCATATCGTCATTCTGCTTTACGGCACATTCTATACCCCTTGCCAGATTGCCGTATCCTAAGATTCCAAGTCTGATAGCCATTTCTTATACTCCTTTCAAATGCAGCGGGAAACTGCCGCAATTCCTTATCACACCCCGGCAGCCCCTTATATCATCAGTACGAAACAAGTCTATCACGGATAGGGCGTATTTGTCAGTAAAATTTTTCATTTCCCATCCCTCCGGGACCTCCGTTTCCATCGGGAGGAGTTCCCATTCCGTTTGAGGATAATCCCATTCTATTTAGGTCCCCGTTTCCGTCGGGAGGAGTTCCCATTTTACCGGGACCGCCCTTGCCGCTGCCGCCTTCGGGAGCTTCTCCGCTCTCAGGTCTGCCTTCGGGTCCCTTTCCGCCTTCTATCGGTGCCTGACCTTCTCCTCGCCCGCTGCTTTGTACCTCTGCCACGATCGCCTCGCCCTCAGATGCGGTACCCTCTTTATATTCCTCACCGTCCACATAAAGCTTGTATCCGTTTAATACTATCGAGTCCTCATCACAGCTCAGGCTGGTAATATAAGAATCGCCCGTAAGTGTCCATTTTGAACTGCCGTCAAGCTCCACATATATATCTCCCACAGTCCCCGATGCATCGGAGGAATCCTTACCCGTAACGGCACCTGTAAATTCCGAACCGTTTGAAAGATAAAGATTAAGTGTCGAGATATCATCGACTGTCATATCGCCGTCTATCTTCTGTCCGTCCGCCTTTAGATCCACGTGTCCGCCGTTTGACCCTTCGTTTCCCCAACCTGCAGCCTCCGCTCTTAAAAATACTCCGTCACCGTTATTTACTATATCCGCACCGGAAAGATTTACCGCCGCCACGGTATTATTAACAAAGAATATATCACCGTTGGCATTTGTAAGAGTTCCGCCGTTCATCGTAAATTCAGCCTTTCCCTCGTCCGCGTCACCCGACATCGACTGATATATCATAACCGCCTGATAACGATCCGATTTATCACTGTTCTTGGTATTATTATCCGCATTAAGAGTTACATTGTTCAAGGTAACGCTGTTCTGTCCCTCGACAACCACACCCTGTGATGCAGTCGAAGAAAGCTCCGCGTCGCTTACGGTGATATCCGCTGTTGAATAGATCGCAGGCGAACCGCTTCCCTCCGTGGAATAGGTTCCTCCCGATACATTCACCGTTCCGCCGCCCCTGTCCGAACGGATCGCCGCCGAGGAATTACCGGTCGTATGGATCGTAAGATCACTTGCGTTCATCGTACCGCCGCCTGTAGTCATTATACCGCCCGAGCAGTTACCCGTTGTCTCTATGGTCGAGCCGGAGATATTTACCGTAGTCCCTTCTCCGTAGCTGAATACAGCGTTTGCATGAGTTCCGTTCGTTGTCACTTCAATATCCGAGAGATTCAGTGTGGCTTTGTTTGTGGCAAATACAGCCGAATTCTCACCGTAGAAATCCGCCTCGTCACCGTCTGCCTCACCGGACTTAATAACCTTGATATTGCTGTAATCGGCCGTTTCTCCGTCGGCTGTTATGGCATGCTCTCCGTCGGCCGTATTTTCTATAGTCTCTGATGCAGTGTCACCCGCAGTACCGGCTGCACTTCCGGCAGCACTCATGTTCACCTCCTGCGTCTGTATCTCTTCAGATGTATTTCCCTGAATCTGCACATCACTTTGTACTCCGCAGCCGTAAGACATCATCATCATAGCCGCCATAACAGCAATACACACTTTTTTAGGATTATTTTTAGAAATTCGTTTCATATTTTGCGCCCTCCTTTTTATAAATCTTTACCGGAGAGTATAAAAGTAAAATCTGTTCAAAATATGAAAAAGATGTGTTTAATCTGTGTTTTTTAATAAGACCTGCCTTATCTCTTCCTCAGAGGCTTTCACATTCCCCTGCACCATCTCCTTTGAACCCCCGCCCTTGGCTGTAAGCTTATCGCGCAAAAGCTTTGAAACGCTTCGGGCATCCCCTTCGGGATAAGCACAGATATAATTATAGCCTCCGTCATCATCGGAAGAAAATACCGCACATATTCCGCTGTGTCGTTCTGCAAGATAATTTACCGCATCACGCTGCACAAGATTATCTGCTTTATCCGTAAATAAGACTGCCTCTTTTATGTCATCGGAAAGCCTGTCTATATCATCATACAGTCTCCTTCTGGCTGCATTTTTAAGCTTAACTTCAAGCTCATCCCTTTCATTCAGGATACGCTCCACGGCTCCCGTAAGATTACCCGTGTTTTCAGACAGCATATGCGCGATATTATCGGCTGTCTTCTTTACCTGTAAAAGATATTCATAGGCCCTTTTGCCGCAGAGAAAGGTGAGCCTTGTGCCGCCCTTATATCTCATCGTTCTTATTATCGTGATTATGCCTATCTCTCCTGTACGTGCCACATGAGGAGCACAGCAGGCGCAGACATCCACGCCCGGTATCGTCACGAGCCTTATATCACTGTCAAATTCTTTTTTACTGCGGTACTCGATCCCCTCAAGCTCATTTTTTTGAAAATACCTGCATGAAACGGGAATATTTTCATATATCACTCTGTTTGCCGCTACCTCAAGCTCATCTGTGATATTTTCATCAAGCTCCCTTGAGGTGTCAAGAGTGACTATATTATCCGACAGATGAAAGCCTGTATTTTCCGAATCCCATCTGCTGTGCAGAAGCCCCGACAGAATATGCTCGCCTGTATGATTCTGCATATTTGAGAATCTATACTCCCAATCTATACTGCCTTCGATCTCATCGCCGACATTCAGGTCCGACGGTCCGCACTTTATATAATGCAGTATCAGGTCATTTTTTATTGCTGCGTGGGTCACCTCATAACCCCCCAGAAATCCGATATCGGAGGATTGCCCTCCCTCCTCAGGGAAAAAGAGGGTCCTGTCCAGCTCCACTATGCAGCCTCCGTCGCCGGCATCCGATATACCGAGCACCGAAGCCCTAAAATTCCTTTCATACGGCATTTCATCATACAGTTTTACAGTCGGCATCATTTCACCTCATAGA
>JAGBOJ010000082.1 GCA_017633935.1 Lachnospiraceae bacterium
ACCACATCGGAGTGGAGCACAAGGCTTCCGTTTTTAATAAAATACAGGTGCTGCCTTGTCATATCCACCTCGACATAGGTATCCCCTATCTCATTATCTGCCGTATCGTCGGTATATACCGGCTCACCGTTATAACCCGTACCGCTTTCTATCGAAGCCCTGATGAGCTCTGCGGTCTTCTCCTCATCCACTGTCCTGCCGTATCTTCCGGCATTTAAGGAGACCGTGCCGCCGGCATACTTATCCCAGTAAATCACCGATTCCTTTGAATTAAAGCTCTCTGTTATCTTAAGGACGATATCGTTTATCTTTTCATCCGATAAAAGAGGCTTCCCTGATGTACCGGTCACAAAAGCCCCGTCACTGTCCGTAACCAGAAGATCCGCTATATCGGCACCTGTTATATCATATACCGCGCCCTTATCTATAAGCTCAACCTCTGAGTGCTGGTATATATCGACCGTTTCAAATATCTTCTTTTGTTCAAGCTCCTCTTCCGTATACCCGGCATTGAAGGAATAATCAAGCCCGTTTAATTCAAGATGAGTCCTTCCGCCTTTTATCGCATCCATTATGAGGTTTACAAGCTTTTCCTTATCCTTAAGCTCCCCGTGATTGTCGTTAAGCTCATAAAGCCCCCCGCTGTTTTTTACTATCTCAAATACGGGCTCAGGTCTGTCGGGAATGTTTGACACAAAATCAAGGGCAAGTATGGCATTTACCGCAAGCTCTTCATCATAGGAGATATTCGGCAGAATATCGTAACGGCGCACACCTGCCATATTCGGGAACCATAAAAGCGAGGTATCGTCCGATTTGATCCTGCTTAAGGATTCCGTGTAATCATAGCTGGAATTGATATCCCTGTCGTTTATCCTGCCGACCTCTTCCCCGTCCTTTGTGATCACGAGTGTATATCCGTTATCCTCATTATCATTAAGGAGTTTATTTGCACCCGAGATATTCTCTCCCGTAAGCCGTATTCCGTTCACAAACATATTACAGGAAAAATGGTTTACATAAAACAGCGAAACCGACAGATAAAAAACGGTAAATATAACGGCAAGCGAAGCTAAAGCCGCTTTTATCGCCGCCGTATGCTCCTGCCTACTCATTTCCTTCTTTCAATGTCCTTTTCATCGAAAGCCTCCTCGATAGCGCCTCCCGGTGAGACCATCGGGAATACCTTATCATCCTCCTTGATGACCACATCTATAAGAGTCGGTCTGTCCGAGGCAAGGGCGCTCTTTATCGCCCCGTCAACCTCCTCCCTTTCAGTTACCCTTATCGCATTGCAGCCCATGGCTTCGGCAAGCTTTACATAGTCGGTCTCATCTTCGAGTACGGTATTCGAGTATCTTTTATCGTAAAAAAGCGTCTGCCACTGACGCACCATGCCAAGCACACGGTTGTCTATGACTATTTCGATTATCGGAAGACGGTTTCTTGATGCTGTCATAAGCTCATTCATATTCATCCTGAAGCACCCGTCTCCGGCGATATTTACGCAGACCTTATCGGGATTTCCCTCCTTTGCCCCTATGCAGGCTCCGAGACCGTATCCCATTGTCCCCAGCCCGCCGGAGGTAAGGAGCTGTCTTGGCTCCTTAAATTTATAAAACTGTGCCGCCCACATCTGGTGCTGTCCCACATCGGTGGAGACTATGGCAGAAGAATCCGTAAGCGCATCAAGTCTTTCGATGACATAAGGGCAGGTAAGGCGGTCATTCGGATATTCAAGAGGAAAGCTCTTTTTATACTCATCTATATGATCGTTCCATTCCTTATTATCCTTGCTTTCTATAAGCGGGAGCAGCTTTTTTAGTACCTCGTTAAGGTCTCCCACCACCGAGGCATCGGTCCTGATATTTTTATTTATCTCGGCATCGTCTATATCTATGTGCAGGATCTTCGCATTTGAAGCAAAGCGGTTTGCGTTTCCCACCACGCGGTCTGAAAAACGCGCGCCCATGGCTATCAAAAGATCACACTCCGATACTCCCTTATTTGAAGCCTTTGTCCCGTGCATACCTATCATTCCGGTATAATGGGGATTTAAAGCATCCACCACGCCTTTACCCATAAGTGTATCACAGGCGGGAGAATCGATCTTTTCGATAAATTCCCTTACGGTTTTGGAGGCACCAGAGATGACCGCTCCTCCTCCCACATAGACGAAGGGCTTTTTTGATGCGTTTATAAGCCCGGCTGCCGCCTTTATATCCTCATCCTTTATCACGGGGTCCGGCTTAAAATCCGCCGGTCCTCCCGCAGGCTCAAAGCTGCAGCTTGCGGCTGTCACATCCTTTGTGATATCCACTATGACCGGACCCGGTCTTCCGCTCTTTGCTATCTTAAAGGCATTACGGAGAGTATCCGCAAGTATATTTACATCCTTTACGATATATCCGTGCTTTGTGACCGGCATCGTGATACCGACTATATCCACCTCCTGGAAGGTATCCTTTCCGAGAAGAGGCAGATTTACATTTGCCGTAATCGCAACCATCGGAACGGAGTCCATATACGCCGTCGCTATACCCGTCACGAGATTTGTGGCACCCGGACCCGAGGTTGCAAAGCATACGCCCACCTTGCCGGTGCTTCTTGCGTAGCCGTCTGCCGCATGGGATGCTCCCTGTTCATGGCTTGTAAGGATATGCCTTATCTCATCCTTATGCTTATACAGTTCATCATATACATTAAGTATGGTACCTCCCGGATATCCGAATACGGTATCCACACCCTGTTCCTTTAATATTTCTATAACGATCTCAGCGCCTGTAAGCTGCATATCCACCTCCGCTGTTTTCCTGTCCCTTTCAAAGTTCATTGATGTTGTTTTGTTTTTATTACGATATCTCAAGAATAGCTCCGCGGTTTCCGCTTGTTACGAGCTTTTCGTAGCGTGCGAGATACCCCGTCTTTACCTTGGGCTCCCTCATCTTCCAGTTTTTCCTTCTTTCTTCAAGCACCTCATCGGAAAC
The DNA here is from genome assembly GCA_017633935.1 of Lachnospiraceae bacterium. Classification (GTDB taxonomy): domain Bacteria; phylum Bacillota; class Clostridia; order Lachnospirales; family Lachnospiraceae; genus NK4A144. The sequence goes on from JAGBOJ010000082.1 coordinate 2,988, forward strand.
GTCCACATTGAGTGAATTTTCCGGAATGTTTATCTTTATGATATCCCCTTCCTCTATCAGTGCTATGGGACCTCCCACTGCCGCCTCCGGTGAGATATGTCCTATAGAGGCACCTCTTGAAGCACCAGAAAATCTTCCGTCCGTAAGCAGAGCCACCGTCTCGCCGAGGCCCATGCCGGCTATGGCAGAGGTGGGATTGAGCATCTCCCTCATTCCGGGGCCGCCCTTGGGACCTTCATACCTTATAACGACCACATCGCCGGGATTTATCTTTCCGCCGTAGATAGCCTTGATCGCATCCTCCTCGCAGTCAAATACCCTTGCCGGTCCCTCATGCACCATCATTTCAGGCGCTACGGCAGAGCGTTTAACTATGCCTGTATCAGGCGCTATATTTCCCTTTAATACGGCTATTCCGCCCTCCTTCATAAACGGGTTATCGATGGGGCGTATTGTTTCTTCATCAAGATTTTTTACATCCTTTATGTTTTCTCCGACAGTCTTTCCGGTTACGGTAATGCAGTCGAGATTTAAGAGGTCTTTTTTTGCAAGCTCGTTCATCACTGCGTATACGCCGCCGGCCTCGTTAAGATCCTCCATATAGGTCCTTCCTGCGGGTGCAAGATGACACAGATTCGGTGTGCGCGCGCTCACCTCGTTTGCTATCTCCATATCAAGCTCAAAGCCCGCCTCATGCGCTATCGCGGGAAGATGGAGCATGGTATTTGTGGAGCACCCCAATGCCATATCCACGGTAAGTGCGTTCATAAACGCTTCCTTCGTCATAATGTCCCTGGGGCGGATATCCCTTTTAAGCATCTCCATGACCATATTTCCGGCATGCTTTGCAAGCCTTAAGCGCTCGGAATATACGGCCGGTATCGTACCGTTTCCTCTAAGCCCCATTCCTATGGCCTCTGTCAGACAGTTCATTGAATTTGCGGTATACATTCCCGAGCACGATCCGCAGGTCGGACAACTGTGCTCGTCAAAATAGGCAAGCTCCTCTTCATCTATCGTACCTGCCTTCTTTGCTCCTACCGCCTCAAACATTGAAGAAAGAGAGGTTTTCTTTCCGTGTACCCTCCCTGCAAGCATCGGTCCGCCGGATACAAATACCGTAGGCACATTCACCCTTGCCGCGGCCATCAGAAGACCGGGCACATTCTTATCGCAGTTCGGCACCATCACAAGAGCGTCAAACTGATGCGCTATTGCCATACACTCGGTGGAATCACAGATAAGATCCCTTGTCACGAGTGAATATTTCATTCCTATATGTCCCATGGCGATACCGTCACATACCGCTATCGCGGGAAATACCACGGGCATGCCCCCGGCTTCGGCAATCCCTAAACGAACCGCCTCCACTATCTTGTCTATATTCATATGTCCCGGCACTATCTCATTATATGAGCTTACTATGCCGACCATCGGCTTTGCCATTTCCTCTTTGGTAAATCCTAAAGCGTTAAAAAGACTCCTGTGCGGTGCGTGCTCGTCACCCTTTTTTACATTATCGCTAAGCATTTATGACTCCTCCTGTAATAAAAACTATACCCTGTCCGCTATCAGGCTTCCCATTTCACCGGTACTTACCTGCTTCATTCCTTCGGACATTATGTCAACTGTTCTGTAACCTTCCTTAAGCACCTGCTTTACCGCATCCTCGATCCTTGATGCCACATCATCCATATCAAAGGTAAACTTAAGCATCATGGCGGCACTTAATATGGTGGCTATCGGGTTTGCTATGTTCTTTCCCGCTATGTCCGGTGCCGAACCGCCGGATGGCTCATACAGGCCGAATTTAGTATCATTTAGGGATGCGCTTGAAAGCATTCCGATGGAGCCCGTGATCTGCGCTGCCTCATCGGATAAGATATCTCCGAACATATTTTCCGTAAATATCACATCAAACTGCGCCGGGTCCTTTACAAGCTGCATGGCTGCATTATCCACAAGCATATGCTCTAAGGTCACATCCGGATAGTCACGTGCGACCTCCTCTGTGATCCTTCGCCAGAGCCTTGATGAATCGAGCACATTTGCCTTATCCACGCTCGTCACCTTTTTCCTGCGCTTAGAGGCTATCTCAAAGGCCTTTTTTGCGGCGCGCCTTATCTCCTCTTCACTGTACGTAAGGGTATCCACGGCCGTATTTACGCCGTTTATCTCCTTTGTGTATCTCTCCCCGAAATAAAGACCTCCCGTAAGCTCACGCATTATTATCATGTCAAACCCCTTATCGGCAGTCTCCTTCCTTAAGGGACAGGCATCCTTTAATTCGTTATAAAGCACCGAGGGCCTCAGGTTTGCAAAAAGATTTAAGGCTTTTCTTATCTTAAGAAGCCCCGCCTCCGGTCTTTTATCCGCAGGCAGCTTATACCACGGCGAGGTTGCGGTATTTCCTCCTATCGACCCCATAAGCACCGCATCGCTTTTTTTTGCGGCCTCTATAGCCTCATCGGTAAGCGGCACCCCGTATTTATCTATGGAGCACCCTCCCATCATTATGTCCGTATAATTTATCTCAAATCCGTATTTTTCAGAACAGGCATCAAGGACCTTTTTTGCCTCGCGCACTACCTCCGGTCCTATCCCGTCTCCTGAGATCACTCCTATGTTCAAAGTAAACCCCCCTTATTTTTTGTCCTTCTTATCATCGTCTGAAGATGAGGAAGCACCTTCGGGCTTTTCGATCTGCGTGATGGCTTCCTTCTTCATCGGTATCCTGCAGTTTTTATTGCTTCCGAATTCAACGATGACCGTATCGTCGTCATCCGATACATCTATGACCACACCGTAAAAGCCGCTGGTCGTAAGTACGCTGTCGCCCACCTCAAGTGTGGAAAGAAGCTGATTCATCCTGTTCTGCTCTTTTTTCTGGGGCCTGATCATTACCAGATACATAAAGGCTCCGATCGCCACCACATAAAGCACTACGGTCACTATCCCTGCCGTCGAGTTCATTCCGGCTCCTTCAGCCGCTGTCAGTAAAATTGGATTCATGTTTTTTTCCTCCGTATAAATTTATGTTTGCAAAAATTCCCATTTCTTTATCCTGTCAGTCACTTAAAGCATTGTACCCGCTCAAGAATTCCTTTCTGAAATCCTCATAATGTCCTGCATCTATCGCCGCCCTTATGTCTGTACAAAGGTGATTGTAAAAGTAGAGGTTATGGGTCACGCAAAGCCTTAATCCGAGCATTTCTCCGGCTTTTAAGAGATGCCTTATATAGCTTCTTGAATATCTCCTGCAGGCAGGACACATACAGCCCTCTTCTATCGGCCTGTCATCCTTTTCGTAAGCCCTGTTCTTAAGGTTCAGCTTCCCCCTTTTGGTATAGAGCTGCCCGTGTCTGGCATTCCTTGAAGGGTATACGCAGTCAAAAAAGTCCACGCCGCGGTATACCGCCTCAACTATGTTTTCCGGAGTTCCCACTCCCATAAGGTATACCGGCTTATCCTCCGGTAAATGCGGCACCGTGACATCAAGCACATGATACATTTCTTCGTGGGTCTCCCCCACGGCAAGCCCGCCTATGGCATAGCCGTCAAGATCAAGCTCTGTTATCCTGTCCGCATTTTCTGTCCTTATATCATCAAAGACCGCTCCCTGATTTATACCGAATAAGAGCTGCTCCTTATTTACCGTGTCATCAAGGACATTCAGTCTTTTCATCTCGTTGATGCATCGTATAAGCCAGCGCTCCGTTCTTTTAACGGACTGAGTGACATACTCCCTTTCAGCCCTCGCGCTCGGACACTCATCAAAGGCCATCGCTATCGTCGAGCCTAAGTTTGACTGTATCTGTATGCTCTCCTCGGGACCCATAAAGATCGTATGTCCGTCCACATGGGATTTAAATGAGACACCCTCCTCCTTTATATTCCTGAGAGAGCTTAAGGAATAGACCTGAAACCCTCCGGAGTCGGTTAAGATCGGACCCTTCCATGAGGTAAACCTGTGAAGCCCGCCCATTTCCTTTATCAGTCTGTCTCCCGTCCGCACATGCAGATGATATGTGTTGCAGAGCATTATCTGCGTTTCTATCTCTTCGAGATCATCGGCTGAAACCGCGCCCTTTATGGCACCTGCAGTACCGACATTCATAAATACCGGAGTCTGCACCGTGCCGTGTACGGTCTCAAAGCTTCCCCGCCTTGCCCTGCCGTCCTTTTTAAGTAATGTGTATTTAGCCAAATCAATCCACCAATCCGATCATCTTATCGTATTCTTCCAGAGATACTCCGAGCCTTGTGATCTCTTTGGCAGCTTTCACACCGACATATCTGTAATGCCAGGGCTCGAATTCTATATCGGTTATATGCTCCTTGCCCTTCTGATACCTTAGGATAAAGCCATAATCCTGCGCATTCTCTGCAAGCCATTTTCCGCCGTCGGTATCGGCAAAGGTCTCATCGAGCCTTACATTTCCCGGCACGCCGAAATCAAATGCCAGTCCCACCTGATGCTCACTGGTGCCCGGTATTGCCACCGTCTCGGAGGCAAGGTCGTATGCCTCATCATAATCATAGCCCTTCTTTGTATACTGGGCGACCTTCCTTTCAAAGAGCCTTGTCTGCTTTTCCTCACTCCTGTAGGGGGAACAGATTATAAGCTCTATCCCGTCTGCCTTGGCCGCCTTCTGCATTTCAAGCACATGCTCCACGACCCTGACATCCGATTTGATCTCACCCTTTATTGTCGCAAGCTCAAAATCATAGTCATCCGGTATATGATGCTCCTTGTTTATAAGTATCAAAGACCAGTCATCGTCAAAGGAAGCCTCTGTCTGCTTTCCCTCCTCGTCCGATATCTTTACCTTCGAGTCCGTGCTTTTTCCGCTGTTTTTATTGTTAAAGGCCTCGGCAGCCTTTTTTGAATTGTTAAGTATCCGCTCGGCATCCTCATCATCCGCCGAAAAAGTATCGTTACTTTCATTTTCGGGATTTTCATAAAGCTCCGGATCGAGTATCTCGGATTTTTCCACCTCAACCCTTTCCCCGTTATCGTCGATGATGACTATCTTTCCTTCGTGGACCTCTTTATCGGCAGGCGTCGCATTTACGGAAAAGCTTGCAAATGTGGCAAATACCGCTACCGTTACGGCCATCGCGGATATTTTTTTATAAGGAAATTTCTTCATAATACTATAACTGCATACTTCCTGTATCTTACTTCCTTTTGACAGTAAGGAACTGTTCCTGATTTATGCTCATTTTCAGACAAGCATTTTTAAGTTAACATATTTGTAATAAAATAACAAGTATTACATTTCTTTCAGAAACTCTTTAACTGCTTTTTCCACCTGATCCAGATGATGATCGTAGCAGTGCGTATCCCCTTCTATCGATACAAGCTCCGCATTTTCGTAATATCCTGCAAGCTCCTTTCCAAAGCTGTACGGTACAGCCTCGTCTTCCGTACCGTGGATTATGAGCACCGGTCCCTTATATGCCTTTACCGCCTCATCCACCGGCAGCAGCCTTGCCGCTCGTATATAATCGGAGGACAGCCTCCAGTCCGGACACTCTATATATTCGGGAAGCCTTTCGTTATCAAAGCCGTTGCCGTGAATGCACCCTCTTTTGGCATCGTGTGGTATATTCATTGCAGGTGATAACGGGATAAGCGCCTTTACGATATCATTCATTATCCCTGCCGCAAGAACTGCGGTAAGTCCTCCCTGTGAATGTCCCGCAAGATAAAGGTCACTCACAAAGGGAAGCTCTTTTGCGTAGCGTACGATATATGCGGCCTCTGTCATCCAGAGCATCACATTGTGTTCAAAAAAATCCCCCCCGCTCTTTCCGTGCCCGTAAAGCTCCGCCCTGAGCACAGCAAAGCCGGCTTCGTTTGCCGCCCTTGCAACGCCTTTTATATGCGTTTCCTCAATATGCCCGGTAAAGCCCGGTATCAGCACGAGTATCGGAAGCTTCCCTGCATCTCCTTCCGGAAAATCGAGCTTTGCATGGATATCGTTTCCGTAACAGTTGATATAAAATTCTTTGTTTTCGTGAGCCATTATTTTTACTCCCCCTTATTAAGATATCTGAAATCTTACTGTTCAGGTTCACAAAGTGCCCCTCATTATCCATAAGGGGCACTTCTCCTGCATATCATATAAAGATACTTTTTTATGATCCCGCATCAAAGCTTGAAGAACTGCAGATCCTCATTTAAGCGCTCGGCTACTTCATTTAAGCTTTGTGCCGATTCAGCGAGCACATTGATGGTGGCGTTAAGCTCCTGCATGGATGCGGAGGTTTCTTCGGTAGAAGCCGCATTCTGCTCGGATATCGCTGAAAGCGAGCTCATAGCATCCACGATGACCACCTTAGAAGCATCGCATTCCTCGGTAAGTCCCGAGATCGTATTTACTCCGTCTACCGTCGAGCCTACGCCGTCAATAAGCTCGTTTATCTTATTTACGGTATTCTCCAATACCTCATTTACGTTATTTCCGATATCTTCAACCTCGCCTGCCTTAACAAGCGCATCCTGTGCCTGCTTTAAGAGGGTTGCCATTTCCGCCCTTATCTCCTGGGCTGTGGTGGCCGACTCCGTAGCAAGCTTTCCTATCTCCTCTGCGACAACCGCAAAGCCCTTTCCGGCTTCACCTGCTCTTGCAGCCTCTATTGATGCGTTCAGTGCAAGGAGGTTTGTCTGCGAAGCTATGGACGTAATGCCGTCAACCTTCTCATTTACATTCTGTACCGCGGTATTTGTTGCATTCATTGTTGCCGTGATCTCAGAAACCGAATTACCCATGGAATCCATATTGTAGGAAAGCTGCTTTAATGCCTTTGCCGATGACTGGCTTGCCTCGCTCATATCTGCCGCGGCAGATGCAAGCTGCTCGGAATTTTGAGCAACGGTCTGTATCGCGTCGGAAAGATTCGAAAGATTTTCCGAAGCCTTCTCTATGGTACCCGCCTGCTCTGTGGCTCCCTTTGCCATCTCCTGCACCGCATTTGAAACGCCGTCGGTAGTACCGCTTATCTGCCCTGAGGTTTCGGATAATTCCCTTGCCTGCTCGGACACGGTAAGCGATGCTTTTTTGATATTTGCGACCACGTGCGTCAGCTCGTCAATAACGCTGTTTATATTGTGTACGATATCTCCGAATTCGTCCTTTCTTTTAAGTAAAGATGCATCCTCAAGCCTGTTAAATTCACCTCTTGAAAGACCTGCCACAGAATCGCTGACCGCCAGTATGGGCTTTGTGAAGGAATTTGAAAGCGCAACGGCTATAAACGCGGCTATTATAAGCATTACAAGACCTACTCCCACTATGATGGCAAGCATCCTGTTTGAGCTTGCAAGCGCCACATCCTCGTCGCTTGCGATAACGGTTACCCAGCCGGTGATCGGCTCTCTCTGATAAGCCATTCTCCAGTTTCCGCCGTTAAAATTGGATTTATAGCTTCCTACAGCCTCGGGATCGTTCCTTGACTCGGCATACCACTGCTGTGACGAAAAATTCACGGGCTCGCCGGTTTCAAGATCCATGGAGGTATGGGCTATCAGATCTCCGTTATTGTCTCCTATGAAAATATCCTGATTCTTTGCTATTACCTCGCTCTTTACCAGCTCGGTCAGATTTGTAAGATTATAATTTCTCTGTACCGCTCCGATGAAGGTTCCGTCTGTATTAAATACCGGACATATAAAGGTACATATCCTCTGTCCCGATGACTTTGACACGTTCTGATCGGAAACCTGAAAGCTGCCGGTCTCTTTGCATTTCTTAAAATAATCCCTGTCCGACACATCGACACATTCGCCCGAAGTTCTTAGTATCTGCCTGCCGTCCACATCAGTGACTATAAGCACATTTCCGTCCCCGACACCTTCATCGGTCTCCTGCATCCAGCCTATGATCGCGTCTCTTGAAAGCTTGCCCAGAAGGACATTCCTGACCTCCATGGATTTTGCCGCTGTCTGGACAACCTGATAATTCTGCTCGACTATGGATTTGAAATCATGCTCCACAAGGTTTACCTGAGCCGTGTTCATGGTGTTCATATTATCGACAGCCTCGGCATGCGAAGCCACATAGCTGATAAGCACCGCAGCAATAAGCGGCACTGCCATGATCGCGATGATGATGCACGTAAGCCTCGTCTTAACACTGTCAAATAATCTTTTTCCGCCTGCTTTCTTTTTCTTGCTGTCCGTTTTTGTGTTCTGCATGAATATTCCCTCCGTTTTATATTTTCAAATTTTTTGTTCCAAACCCGAAAGGCAGAAGCTCCTTTAAGGTATGTACACTGTAATCATCTTCCCCTCTGCCTGTAATGACTCTGAAATTACCGGCATCTGCAAATTCATATAAGACCTGTCTGCATACTCCGCAGGGGTATGCGCAGCCTGTGTCCTCCCCGTCATATCCGCCTATGACCGCTATGGCCTTAAAATCCCTTTCTCCTTCACTCACCGCCTTAAATACCGCCGTCCGCTCGGCACAGTTTGAAGGAGTATAAGCGGCATTTTCTATATTGCATCCTCTGTACACCTTTCCCGAAGCCGTAAGCAGCGCCGCGCCCACATGATAATTTGAATACGGTGCGTAGGATGATTCTCTTGCCTTTTCAGCCTCTCTTAAAAGCTCCCTGTCATCCATAAATCTCCCTCTTTATACTATCTTCTTTCGGACATTGGCGTATATTCTCTTTGGGGCTGCGCGCTCTTAAAGGCGGGCCTTATGATCTTTCCGTTATTTGAAAGCTCCTCAAGACGGTGCGCCGTCCATCCGGCTATCCTTGCGCACGCAAAGATCGGGGTGTAGAGCTCAAGCGGGAGATTCAGCATATTATACACAAATCCCGAATAAAAATCCACATTGCAGCAGACACCTTTATATATCGGTCTTCTGCCCTCTATTATCCTCGGTCCGAGCCTTTCGACCGTATCGTAAAGCTCAAATTCCTCCTCAAGCCCCTTTTCCTTTGCAAGCCTTTCCACAAAGCTCTTAAATATCACCTCTCTGGGGTCTGAATGCGAATATACGGCATGTCCCATACCGTAGATGAGTCCCTGCTTGTCAAAGGCCTTTTTATCGAGAAGGTCGTTAAGATATGCGGATATCTCATCCTCATCCTTCCAGTCCCTTACATTTCTCTTTAAGTCTTCAAACATCTTTACAACCTTGACATTGGCACCGCCGTGCCTCGGCCCTTTAAGCGAGCCTAAGGATGCCGCGACGGTTGAATAGGTATCCGTCCCGGTAGAGGTGATAACGTGAGTCGTAAAGGTGGAGTTGTTTCCTCCGCCGTGATCTGCATGCAGCACCAGAGCTATGTCCAGTATCTTGGCTTCAAGATCCGTATAAGAGCTGTCCGGTCTTAATATATGCAGGAGATTTTCAGCCGAGGAAATATCGGGCACCGGAGGGTGTATAAAAAGGCTGTTTCCGTTCTGATAATGCGAATACGCCTGATAACCGTATACACAGAGCATCGGAAATACCGATATAAGCTGAAGTCCCTGCCTTAATACATTCGCAACGGATATGTCATCGGCGTTGCTGTCATAGGCGTAAAGGGTAAGGACGCTTCTTGCGAGCGTGTTCATCATATCGTTGCTCGGAGCCTTCATTATGACATCCCTGACAAAATTTTTGGGCAATGACCTGTAAGAGCCGAGAAGCCTTGAAAAATCCTGAAGCTCGACCCTGTCGGGAAGCTTGTCAAAAAGCAGCAGATAGCAGATCTCTTCAAAGCCGAAACGATCCTCATCCTCAAAGCCCTTTACAAGATCCTTTATATTATATCCCCTGTAATAGAGATTTCCGTCTGTGGGTATACTCTGCCCGTCAACTATCTTTACGGCCTGAATATCGGATATGTGGGTAAGTCCTGCAAGCACTCCCTTGCCGTTTATATCCCTCAAGCCTCTTTTTACATCATATTTTTTATATGCTTCGGAGTCTATGAGCATCGATTGCCTTGCTTTTTCGGCAAGGATCTCTATCTCCGGGGTCACCTTTGAATAATCCATTTCATCCTTTGACATATGTACCTCCTAATAAATCCACCTCGGGGGTATGACCTTTTCAGTCAGAACAACAAAAGAGATTATATAATAATTTAAACGATTACGCAAATCATCCTTTTTACATTCGGAGGGCATTTAAGCGTGTTGCAGTTCAGTACTGGTCAGGTGCTGAATTGTAAAGATTCTAACGATTCTTAAGATATCTGTTCTGGAGATTTATGGAATATACCCCGAAGGCTATGACAAGCCCCATCGAAAAAAGGTATAAAGCCACGGGCGCATATGACGGAAGATTCAGGCTGACCCTCGGGATGATCACCGTAAATAGCCCGCATAATACCATAAGGCATCCCATTATGATACACGGTATGAACATACGCCTTATATACCCTTCCTTATCCGGAGCCCTGTCGGGGTCGATATTCCGACTTATAAGAGTATTTGCTATTCTTCCCGTCACCTTCATCACTATGGCTGCGTATATAAGATATCCTCCCGCCGCAACGAGAAGCAGGTCCAAAAAATAATCCGCGTTCTGTCCCAATGCACCTTCATTCATTGTCTTATCTCCCTGAATTCCTTATAGCTTTATACAATATAACGATTAATTGTTGCAAATCAAACAAATATATTGTATATTATTTGTATTGTTTTATGCAATAAATATTTTAGGAACCGTCCATTGATGAACGATGGCTTTTACATTTGTTTGCCGGTTTTGAACGGTTTCCTGAATGTATTAAGGAGTACCGGTTTTGGATAGAGCAGAAATAAAAGTCCTTTTGTGCGATGATTCGCTTCTTGCCAGAAAAAATATGACGGATAAACTTAATGCCTGCGGGATCACAAAGATTATGATGGTAAATGACGGCCAGTCCGCTGTTGACACCTATAAAGCCGAGCGTCCCGACATTATCTTTCTCGACATAGTTATGCCGGTAAAGGACGGGATCACGGCCTTAAAGGAGATCATTGAATTCGATAAGAACGCTTACGCGGTCATGGTATCTTCCGCCGGTACGCAGGTACATATCAGGGAGGCCATCAAATGCGGAGCAAAGGATTTCCTTCAAAAGCCCGCCGCCTTGGAGCAGGTTCAGACTATAATAGATCATGTGTTAAACAGTGACTGATCATTTAAGAAAATCAGTCACTGCTTTCTTCATCTCATCTGCGGCTATGGTCATCCGGTGCCTTACAGCCGCATTTCTTATGCCGTTTACAGCCTCAGGGATCACAAGATTCCCTTTTGATGCAAGCTCATCGACATAATAAAAATCATCCTTTTCATCTTCTCTTCCGTTTATGGCATACATAACGCTTTTTGCAAACTTAAAGGGACTTGCGGTAGAGGCAATGACAACCGGCTTGTTAAAAAGCTCCTGATGTTTACCTTTTAAGGCACAGACCACCGATGAAGCCACTGCCGTATGAGTATCAAGCACATAGCCCGTATCGGTAAACACGCGCTTTATTTCCTTAAAGGTCTCCTCCTGTGATGCATAGCCTGCCATAAAGGATTCCAGATTTTTTTTCATATCATCTGTTATTTCATATTTTCCGCCTTCCGACAGATCCTTCATAAGCTTAGCCGTTTTTTCGGGATCGTTTCCGGCTATATGATATAAAAGGCGTTCAAGATTACTCGATATCAGTATATCCATCGAAGGCGATGCGGTCAGGATAAATTCCCTGTTTCTGTCATAGACTCCGCTGTTGAAGAAATCAAAGAGCACCTTATTGTCATTCGAGGCACAGATGAGCTTATCTATGGGAAGCCCCATATTCTTTGCGTAATATGCTGCAAGTATATTCCCGAAATTTCCCGTGGGAACGCAGACGTTTATCTTATCTCCCGTGACGAGCTTTTCATTTTTAAGGAGCTTTAAATATGCGTAGAAGTAATACACTATCTGAGGCACGAGCCTTCCGATGTTTATGGAATTGGCGGATGAAAGCCTGTAGCCCTTCTTTAAGATCTCCGCCTTAAAGTCTTCATCATTGAATATCCTTTTTACCCCGGTCTGGCAGTCATCAAAATTTCCGTCGACACCGACCACTAAAGTATTATCCCCCTCCTGTGTCACCATCTGGAGCTTTTGTATCGGGCTTACGCCGTCCTTGGGGTAAAATACAATTATACGGGTGCCCTTTACATCGGCAAAGCCTGCAAGCGCGGCCTTTCCGGTATCTCCCGAGGTTGCCGTAAGTATCACTATCTCATCCTCGACATTGTTTTTCCTTGCTGATGTAGTCATAAGATAAGGAAGGATCGAAAGCGCCATATCCTTAAAGGCTATGGTCTTTCCGTGATACAGCTCAAGGTAGTATGCGCCGCCTGAGTATGCTAAAGGAGCTATCTCCGGTGTATCGAATTTATCATCATAGGCAGAATCGATGCATTTTTTCAGCTCCTCTTCGGTAAAATCATCAAACCAGAGCTTCATCACCTCATAAGCGAGCTCCCTGTAGGTCAGCTCCTTTAATTCATCGATCTTCCTATCCATTACCGGTATCTTTTCCGGTACAAAAAGTCCTCCGTCATCGCTTAAACCCTTTAATATCGCCTGTGACGGTGAAAGCGTTGTATTTTTATTTCTTGTACTGTTGTAAAGCATCATAATATCCCTCCCGAAAAACTTCTGTATATAATAACATATAACCCCTCTGTATTACCAGCCAAATATTCAGATTACAATTCAAGCACTTTACCGGTGCTGAATTATAACATATTTTATATTCATCCCCGTACATTTTTTTGTGGAAACCTTTTTAAAGATAGTGTATTATTAAACATTATGACAGGAATATTTAAAACGACAAAAAAGGATGGAACCGTATATTACCGCGCTTCCATCACATATAAGGGTAAGCACATAAGTCTCGGGAGCAGCGAGGACGAGCAGAAAGCCGAAGCAATGTACAAAACTGCCGTCAGTGTTGTTAAAAGCGATTGTGTGGTCGAAGAATACTATAATTATCCGGATATACCTTTTAAAAAATACATTACCCTTATAAATTTCAGGGATCACGGTATTTATATCAAAAACCCGATCATGCTCCGCAGATCCTTCTTTTCCTACTATCTCGACCCCGATCTGGAGCTCAAATTTGATATGGAGGACCTCTTTTATTATTCGGAGCACGCCATTATGAAGCGCGGCCGTCATCTTTTTGTGACCGCATACGGTCTTCAGGAAAATATCATGGGCAGATACGGCATAGGCAGCTTTGCGGTTCCGGGCAAGGATTACATCTTTGTAAACGGTGATGATACCGATTTCAGATATTCAAATATCCGTGTGATCAACCGTTATTCCTGCATTAAAGAGATAAAGGACGGAATGAAAACCTCCTATGAGGTCAAGATACATATAGTCGGCGACTGGAAGTTAGGCAGATATCCTTCTGTGGAGCTTGCCTCCGTCGCATATAACAAGGCACTTGATGAAGCCAGAAAATATAATCTGAAGCCCAAGAGCAGCTATATCTATGTGGACAGCTTAAATGCCCGTCAGTATGCCGAGCTCTACTCTTCCATCACGCTTCCCGAAAAATATCTCGATTATCTTAAAAACCTTTAAGCCCTCCCCGGCAGACTGTCCGCAGCCAGCGCTATCTTTCGGCATATGATATAAAGCATATATCATATGAAACATTTCCGTTTATCCCGCTCACGCTGCCTTCGTTTGAATACTGCCTCATGGCATATCTGTACGGATAATCGCTTAATTCTCCGGTATCAAAAAGCCAGAAGCCGTAGCTGTAGAGACGGTTTAAATCAAGCCTTCGCACAAGCTGCTCCTTTGTCCCTGCGACCATCGGTATATAGCCGTAGGCCCTTATCACGTCACAAAATGTGACGGCACACTCCGTCAGTGTCGATGCGGATACATTCTCTGTCCTGTAGCTGTCGTTTGCAACCGCCTCCGTATCAAATACCACCGGATAGGCGATCTTCCTGCCTCCTAAGGCTGCCACACAGTAATTGGCCTCCTCTAAGGCTTCTTCCTTTGTGACTGCCTGCGAGAAGAAATACGCTCCCACATCGATCCCGTTAGCCGAGCACCCGTCGCAGTTTTTCTGAAAATTCTCATCTAGGATTATTTTCCCTGTAGAATACCCTCTTGAGCCTATCTTCAGCATGGCGAACTCAACCCCGTCCTCCCTGACCTTTTTCCAGTCGATATCTCCGTTGTTTTTGGACACATCTATACCGAAATGCGAGGTGGTCCTGCCGTTTACCTGATAATATAGCCTTCCGTCATCGTCTTTGTAGAAATTGTCATCATTAAGCTCATTTGCTGAAAGCGCCTTGTTTACAGCCACATATTCCGGCTCCTCGTCCGCTGTTTTCAGGTTGAACTTATTCTTTGTGTCGATTTTTGCTTCATTTTCCGATTCCGCCTCTTTTTTCAGCTCGTTTAAAAGCTCCTCCTTCTTTTTTCTCAAGTCGCTCTTTTCCGTCTTATCTGCGGAAATGACGGTCTTTTCCTCCTCGTTTTTATCATACATATTCCAGAAGGAAAGCTCATCGGAGGTCCTTTTTTCTTCATCCGGCACATACTCTGCCTTTGCTTCGTGCTTTTTTACATCCGTGGCAGAGACTGTGGCAAGTGTAGACTGATTAATGTTATTCCGCTTCGGCTTTTTATTTGCCGAAAAGGTGAGCAGGAGGATCGCAAGCACGGTAAGTGAAGCTACCATACAGCCTATGGCTATCCTTTTACCGGCATTTACACCGTCATTATATGAATCATTATCAAACATTGACATCAGCTTTCTCCTTATATAAAACCGGCGCGGTCCATTACCCTTTTGACACCCGGTAAAATATATTATACACTGTTATTTATAATCTGGTCAAAATAAGGAGAAGAAATGCAGACTCTTAAGAATACCGTATCGGATCTTACTGTAAGATATCCTCTGCAAAAGCTGTCCGACAAGGAAAAAATTTTATTTGTCGATATCGAGACCACGGGGCTTTCTCCGGATAATTCCATTATATACATGATCGGGTGCGGCTACATCAAAAACGATTCCTGCCGCACAATCCAGTTCTTTGCCGATAAGCCCGAAGACGAGGAGGAGATCCTCTATTCTTTTTATAATTTTGTTCTTAAATTCAATACTCTCGTCACTTTCAACGGGAATAAATTTGACATACCGTTTCTTGCCGCAAGAATGGACAGATACGACATACCGCTTAATTTCAACAATTACAGCGGTGTCGATATTTATAAAAGGATACGACCCTACCGGTCTCTTTTTAATCTTCCGGATCTTAAGCAGAAAACGGTCGAGAGCTTCCTTGACATAGAACGTGACGATGAAAAAAGCGGAAGCGAGCTTATAAAGGTATATATGCAGTATGCCGAAAAGCCCGCGGAATATGAATTAAATCTTCTGCTTGGACACAATTTCTATGATATCACCGGAATGATGAAGATCATATCCATGCTCTCATACAGCGATGCCTTCAACGAACCGATAAGGGCCGAAAAAGCAGTCAAGAACAACTACAAGGACTATAACGGACAGATCCGTTCCGAGCTGATTATAGAATTTTCCTATCCTACCCCTGTCCCGAAGCCGGTCTCCGCAGGTTTTTCCGACTGCTATCTTATGCTCGGCGGAAACAGAGGAAAGCTTAGGATAGCAATGTATACCGGCTCCTTAAAGTATTTCTATCCCAATTATATGGATTATTATTATCTTCCGGAAGAAGACCGCGCGGTTCACAAATCCGTCGGTGCCTACGTGGATAAGGAGCACAGGCAGCAGGCAAAAGCCTCCAACTGCTATACCCGCAAAAAAGGGGTTTTTCTGCCGCAATGGGCTGAGATAGTGACTCCCGTTTTCTATGAAAACTACAGGGACAATACGATGTATTTTGAACTCAGCGAATCCATAAGAAATGATCCTGAGGTCTTCACCCGCTACGCCGGCCATGTGATGGAGATCATCATGAAGGAGTCCTAAGCAAATGATCGTTCAGCCTTTTTATAGCAGGTATTGGCTGTAGTTCATAAAATAAAAGTGTTTTTGGCTAAAAGCGTTTGATGTCGCCAAAAACACTTTTATTTTATAAACCCCGAAGCATTTCGCTTCCACAAAAAAGCTGCCGTTATTTGCTGATATAGCCGGAGTAAAAAATGAGCTGCCTGAAATAACATTAACCGTTATTGCCGGTATAACCTCAGGAGCGTTTTTCCAAAAAATCAGGTAAACGAAGCAGAGTTACCGTTATTTGCCCGTTATAGTTTTTTGAGGATTTCAAAAATAATGGTATTTTTGCCTAAAAGCGTTTGATGTCGCCAAAAATACCATTATTTTTTCAACCTTTGAGGATATGTCGGCAAATAACAGTAACTGATTTTCAAAAAGCCAAATACTTCGGAGTTCATAAAATAAAAGTGTTTTTGGCGACATCAAACGCTTTTAGCCAAAAACACTTTTATTTTATGAACTATAG
>JAGBOJ010000083.1 GCA_017633935.1 Lachnospiraceae bacterium
ACGAGAGACATCAGCTTGCTGATGGCGGCGAGTGGCTATGGGTCAAAGAACTTTGTGCGTAGGTTTGGCGCCATCGCCGCAGGCGATTCTCATGCGCCAAACGCGTTGCAATTCAGCGCTGGTCAAGCGCTGAATTGTAACCGGTCAAGTACTGAAGCGTAAACACTTGATAGGGATTGATGTTTTATTTATAATGATATGGTATCAGGGTCAAAAGACCTTTTGACCCTGACATCATACTGTGTCCCGGGAAAAGAGATGAACATATGACTAAAAAGATCAGAAATTTTGACTTGAAACAGATAGAAGAGAGCGGACAGTGCTTCAGGATGAAGATGACGGATTCAAGTCATGCCGTTAATATTGCCGGTGGGAGGATAGTGGAGATCAGGCAAATAACGGATGATACGTTTGAATTCGACTGTTCTGAGGAAGAATTTAATAACGTTTGGTATGATTATTTTGATCTTTCGACGGATTATGACACCTTTATTTCATCAATCCCGAAGGATGACGAATTTCTGCAAAAAGCTGCTCAGTACGGCAGAGGAATCCGTATATTGAAGCAGGAGCCGTTTGAGACTCTGATCACTTTTATCATCTCACAAAGGAAGAGTATTCCTGCGATAAAAACAAGTGTGGAAAAGCTCTGCAGACTTTGCGGGAATGAAATAACGGGTGGTATATATGCTTTTCCGGAACCGAAGGCTGTAGCCGGACTTTCCGATGCTGATCTGGCATCGTGTTCACTGGGCTACAGGGCGGGCTATGTCAAGAAGGCGGCCGAGGCTGTATACCGCGGAGATGCCGATCTTTCCGCTATGGGCACTCTCAGCGATGCAGACTTGTTTAACAGGCTGAAGGAATTTACGGGTGTGGGCGATAAGGTGGCAAACTGTGTTATGCTCTTTGCGTATCACCGGATCGCGGCATTTCCTGTAGATGTCTGGATAAGCAGGATAATAGATCAGTATTACGGCGGTAAATTCCCCGTTGGATTGTATGAGGGTTACGCAGGTGTGATCCAGCAGTATATGTTTTATTACAGGACAATGATGAAATGAATATTAACTATCTTACGGGTAGATCCCGGACAACAGATCTGATATCAGAGCTCGGACGTGCTCCTTATATCGCCTTCAGGCCGTTTAAGGATATTGATTATATAACGCATGGTTTTTCAACCAGACTGGGAGGGGTCAGCAGGGATATCTATGAAAGCATGAACCTGTCCTTTACCAGAGGTGACAATACCGATATTGTGCGAAAAAATTTCGATATAATGGGACTTACGCTGGGGATAAGTCCCGGAAGCATGGTCTATGCCGACCAGACCCATACGGCAAATGTCCTGCATGTGGATTCGTCTCATAAGGGTATGGGGATCACAAGGGACAGGTCTTTTTCCGATGTGGACGGACTGATAACCGACGAACCGGGAGTCTGTCTTGTGACCGGACATGCCGACTGCATCCCTCTTTATTTTGTGGACACAAAAAAACACGCGATAGGATTGGCTCATGCCGGCTGGAAGGGCACTGCCGCTAATATAGCGGGTGTTGTCATAAAGAAGATGACAGAGGATTTCGGAACAGACCCGAAGGATCTCATAGCCTTTGCGGGGCCCGGCATATGCAGGGATCATTATGAGGTAGGGGAAGATGTGGCTGAAAGGTTTGCGGGCATGTACGGCGACCTGAAGATGAAGCATATATTGAAAAGAATGCCGGACAGGGACGGAGAGCCGAAATATCTCTTAAATCTCCACATGGCAAATTACTATAATATGGTTGCTGCGGGAATGGAGAATCTGAATGCCTATATCACCGACATCTGTACCTTCTGCAATCCGCAGCTCCTGTTTTCGCACAGATATACAAAGGGCTTAAGGGGCGGGATGTGCGCCTTTCTGATGTTAAAATAAAACGGGTGTTACAAATCGGATATTTTACGAAAGACCTGAAATGTAGGAGGGGATCTCTTTGAGTGCCTGCTCAAAATTTACCCCGTACCAGCGTGCATCGGGGTCCTTTGAGGTACAGTCGATGCAGAGCTTTACAAAGTCCACGGCATTTTTTGTGGCTTCCTTAAGCGTCAGACCCCTTACAAGACAGCCGGTGACCACAGAGGCGAAGACATCGCCCGTTCCGTGGAAATTCTGAGGATATCTGTCATTGAAATAAAAATAGAAATCCTTTTTGTCCGCGTCATATGCCGCAGCTCCGAGCTTATCGTCTCCGAAGCTTATTCCGGTCAGGATAACCTTTTTACAACCGAGTTCAGACAGCTTTTTGAGCATTTTTAAGATCCGGTCCTTATTGTCATATTCCCCGGGAGAATAGGGCTCATGAAGCAGAAGAGCGGCTTCTGTGAGATTTGGAACGATAACATCCGCTCTCTTTACGAGATTGAGCATACTGTCGGCAAAATCATCCGGAAACCCCGTATAGAGCCTTCCGTTATCCGCCATAGCCGGATCGACTATTATAAGAGGGCTGTCGGAGCCGAAGTCGTCAAAAAGATCCGAAACAAGATCGATCTGGTGTACCGAACCCATATACCCGGTATAGATCGCGTCAAATTTCATCCCTGATCTCTTCCATTCGGCGGAAATAAGAGGTATCTCATCCGTAAGATCCTTAAAGGAGAAATTTTCAAATGCGGTGTGCTGGGACAGAACCGCAGTAGGAATAACGGCCGTTTCGATCTCGAAGGCCGATATTATCGGGAGTGCAACAGTGAGTGAGCATTTTCCTATACAGGATATGTCCTGGATCGTAACTATGCGTTTCAATAATGGATCACCACCGGAGTTCCTATATTTACCGTATTATAAAGTGCCTCAGCGGTAGATTTGGGCATATTCACACATCCGTGCGAGCCGTTGCCCTGATAGATGTTGCCTCCGAACGACCCTCTCCAGGTGGCATCGTGAAGACCGAAGCCCTTGTAAAACGGCATCCAGTAATTTACGTATGCGGAATAGCCGGGGCCTTTAAGAGTCCTTGAGGTCTGCTTTGAATATATTGAAAAAGTACCGGTCGGAGTATTGTGTCCCGAGTTATTCCCGGTGACTATATCGGAAATGAGCACGGGAGCTCCGTTTACGAAATATGTAAGCTTCTGGCTTGTGATATTCACATCGATAAGGGTTGCCCCTGCGTTGACTGCCGGCTCTGTGGCTGTTGTCAAAACTGCGGAAGCAGCGTCGGGAACGGTAACGGCTGCGGGAGCGGCAACAGCAGTGGTTATTGCGGGTGTATGCGAAGGATCGTTGAGTCCGATATTTATCGCGGAAACAAGGTAGTTTGTTTCAACGGTCCGGTTTAATTCCGTGACACCGGGGATATTATAGACCGAAGCAAGAGTCGCAACGAAATTTGCCACCGCGTTCGTATCGGCAGCGTAATTGCCTGCCGCATCGACGAAAAGAGTTCCGTCCGGATTTTTTACATAAAAGGTGCCGAGCAGACCGGCATCCGGGGTATAAAGCGCCGGAGCGCCTGCGGGTATCGAATATCCCGAAAAATTATAGGTGATATTGGCTATCGGCTGGGCGAATACATCCACCGGACGGCACATTGAAAAAACGGCGGCAAGTCCGGCAAATAATATGAAAAACCTCAACGATTTAAGAAACGATCCGAATATTCTCTTCATTATCATATACTCCCTATAAAATAAAATGTAAATACAGCCTATATATTATGAAGTTTAAAATCTCCGATGTCAATTAAAAAGTACGAAAAAATTGACGGCAAATAACCTTTGTGTTATCCTAAACTAACACAAAAAATGTTAATTATTCGGAGGTCTGTATGGCTTTACTTGAAATAAAAAATCTGAGTGTCAGCGTAGAGGATAACGAGATACTTAAGGATATCACCTTAAGCATAGGAAAAGGCGAGACACACGTACTTATGGGACCGAACGGTGCAGGCAAATCCACACTGGGAAACGCACTTATGGGAAACCCGGTTTATAAAATAACAGGTGGAAACATATATTTCAACGGACTCGATATCAGAGAGGAAACAGCGGATAAGAGGGCAAAAGCGGGAATGTTTATGTCATTTCAGAATCCTCTGGAGGTGCCGGGTATCAGTCTTTCTTCCTTTATAAGAAACGCGATCACGCAGCAGACGCAGGAAAAAGTCAAATTCTCGCAATACCGTAAGGATCTGGCGGCAAATATGGAGCTTTTGAATTTCGATGAATCCTACAAGGACAGGGATCTTAATGTGGGATTTTCCGGAGGTGAAAAGAAAAAGGCCGAGATACTCCAGCTTCTTATGCTCAAGCCCAAATTTGCGATACTGGACGAAACGGATTCGGGACTTGATGTGGACGCGGTCCGTACTGTTTCGGAAGGGATAAGAGAGTATCAGAAATATCAGGACGGAGCCCTGCTTATAATAACACACGCTACGAAAATTTTAGAGTCGCTTCATGTGGATAAGACCCACATACTCGTAAAGGGCAGGATAGTGGAAAGCGGCGACGGAAGCCTTGTGGATGAGATAAACGAACACGGCTTTGAAAAATATATGTAACAGGTATATCAGTGAATGAAAGGTCATTATGAGAGAACGCAGTGAAGTAAACGATATAGACAGAAGCGCATATGACTTTAAGGATTCGGAGGAAGGCTTTTACAGGATAAAGGAAGGACTTACGAGGCAGATAGTCGAGCAGATATCCGAAGAAAAGCACGATCCGGAATGGATGAGACAGTTCAGGTTAAGATCTCTTGACATATATAACGAGCTGAAGGTCACCGACTGGGGACCGGACATCAGCGGACTGAACATGGACGATATCGTCACATATGTGCGTCCGAATACGAAAATGAGCGCAAAGTGGGAAGAGGTGCCGGAGGATATAAAGAACACCTTTGAAAGACTGGGGATACCGCAGGCGGAGAGGGAAAGCCTCGCCGGAGTCGGAGCACAGTACGACAGCGAGCTCGTATATCATAACGTAAAGGACGAAGTGAGCAAAACGGGTGTTATATATACGGATATGGAAAGCGCGCTGACGGGTGAATACGCGGATATGGTAAAGGACCACTTTATGAAGCTGGTTCCGCCCACGGATCATAAATTTGCCGCTCTGCACGGAGCGGTATGGTCGGGCGGCTCCTTTGTATATGTACCGCCGGGAGTAAAGCTGGATATCCCTCTGCAGTCCTATTTCAGACTGAATGCGGCGGGAGCGGGTCAGTTTGAGCATACTCTTATAATAGTATCGGAGGGGGCGGATCTGCATTTCATCGAAGGGTGCTCCGCGCCAAAATACAATGTGGCAAACCTGCATGCTGGCTGTGTTGAGCTTTACGTGGGCAAAAACGCCAGACTGAGGTACTCCACGATAGAAAACTGGTCCAAAAATATGTATAACTTAAATACAAAACGCGCGTTATGTGAAGACGGAGCTACGATAGAATGGATATCCGGCTCATTCGGATCGCATGTTTCGTATCTTTATCCTTCAAGCGTGCTTAAGGGAAAAGGCTCCCATGCCGAATTTACGGGCATTACCTTTGCGGGAAAGGGTCAGAATCTCGATACAGGCGCAAAGATGATACATATAGGAGAGGATACCTCTTCCTTCATAAATACAAAATCCATCTCAAAGGACGGCGGCATCAGTACCTACAGGAGCTCGGTGACCGTAAACGAAAAGGCTAAAAATGCGAAAGCCTCGGTCTCCTGTGCCTCGCTGATGCTTGACGATATCTCAAGATCGGATACGGTTCCGGCAATGGATATAAGGACAGGACAGTGCGATATCGGACATGAGGCGAAGATCGGCAGGATAAGCGATGATGCGGTATTCTATCTGATGAGCCGGGGGATAAGCGAGGAGGATGCCAAAGCCATGATAGTAAGCGGCTTTGCGGACCCGGTCTCAAAGGAGCTTCCGTTAGAGTACGCCGTTGAGATGAATAACCTTATAAGGCTTGAAATGAAGGGGGCGATCGGATGAAGTTAAATAAGCTGCCCACACTTACATGGAATTTTCTTAAGCTGAACGATGCTGTACTTGACGAGAAGATCACCTTAAACGGCAGGGGAAAGAGCGTGATACGCAATATCCCGAACGGTGTCATAGTCGGAAACGGAGGCTGTGACAACTGCGGTATCTGCGATCCTTCAACTTTAGAGGATATCAGGAAATTAAAGACGGGTCTCGGTGATGAAGCCGACAGCTTCTTTGAAAGTGTATGTGACGGAAGTCTTACCATAAGGGCAAAAAGAGATATAAAGGTAGAAGAGCCGTTATGTATAAATTATGAACTTGCAGACGGTGACAAAAATGCCGTAAAACAGGAGATAATCGCGGAAGAAGGCAGCAGTATAACAGTCATTATGGATTATTCCTCAAAACGGTCCGACTCGGGTTTTTTTGCGGTGCAGACAAAGCTGAAAGCCGAAAAAGGAGCTAAGATAAGGCTTGTAAAGATAGAGCTGCTCGGGCGCGGCTTTACCGGAATGGACGGGATCGCCGCCCAGGCCGGAGAGGATGCCGAGATCGAGCTTATCCAGATGGAGCTCGGATGCGGGAAAAATTATGTCGGAGTCGATATAGAGCTTGACGGGAAAAGAAGCTCGTTCACAGGTAACACGGGTTATCTTTGCATAAACGGGCAAAAGCTTGATATGAACTACTATATCGGGCATACCGGGAAAAAGAGTGTCAGCTCTCTTAATGTCACGGGGGCGCTCCGTGACGGTTCCTGTAAGAACTTCCGCGGTACGATAGACTTAAAGCACGGAGCCAAGGGCGCGAAGGGTGACGAGCAGGAATCGGCGCTTTTACTCTCGGATAATGTGATAAACAAAACACTTCCGATAATATTGTGTGACGAGGATGATGTGGAAGGCAGCCACGGAGCGACCATCGGCAGGCTCTCGCAGGATGTGCTCTTTTATATGCAAAGCCGCGGCTTTTCGGAGCATGAGGCAGAGGTGCTGATGACCCGTGCCCAGCTTAATTCGGTGCGTGGCATGATAGGAGACGAAAAATCTGTAGGCGCGATCTCGCAGTATCTTGAGGAGGCGTTTGAATGATAAGCAGATATAAAAAGGATTTTCCGGTATTTGAAAATCACCCCTGTGTCTATCTTGACAGTGCGGCGACAAGCCAGAGACCGGCTTCCGTTATTGAAGCGGAAAAGCATTTTTATGAAACGATGAACGCAAATCCGTTAAGAGGACTCTACGATCTTTCGGTAAAGGCGACGGAAGCCTATGAAAATGCAAGGCGTGATGTGGCGGAATTCATAAATGCCGAAGAGCCCGAACGGATAATATTTACAAGAAATGCGTCGGAATCCCTGAACCTTGTGGCATACAGCTACGGTCTCAGCAATATAAAAAGCGGGGATGAAATTGTAACAACTGTTATGGAACACCATTCAAATATGCTTCCGTGGCAGATGGTAGCAGAGAGGACAGGCGCAAGGATCGTTTATATCGAGCCGGATAAGGAAGGCTTCATTCCGGATGAGGAGATCAGATCAAAGATAACGGAAAAAGCAAGGCTCGTTGCCATAGGGCATGTATCAAATGTTCTGGGAGTGAAAAATCCCGTAGAAAAGATCATAGAGCGGGCACACAAATGCGGAGCGGTCGTTGTGGTGGACGGAGCACAGGCCGTGCCTCATATACAGGTTGACATAAAACAATTAGACGCGGATTTTTATGCGTTTTCGGGTCATAAAATGCTCGCGCCAATGGGAATAGGCGTATTATACGGCAAAAGAGAGCTTTTGGAAAAAATGCCGCCCTTCCTTGTAGGCGGGGAAATGATAGAAAGTGTCAGCCTTGATCGTGTAACATATGCCGAAATCCCGCATAAGTTCGAGGCCGGTACGGTAAACGCGGCAGGTGCATACGGATTATCCGCAGCCATTAAATATCTTAAGGAGATCGGCTTTGATGAGATAAGAAGGATCGAGGACAGTCTTACGGAGCAGATATTTGATGGTTTACATAAATGTGAATATATACATATTCAGGGACCTGAGGACCCGAAAAAGCATAACGGTATAATATCGTTTACGATAGATGGAGTGCATCCCCACGATATTTCAAGCATACTGGACGGGGACGGTATAAATATAAGAGCCGGGCATCATTGTGCCGAGCCGCTTATGCGCTTTTTGGGAGTGGGGTCCACTGCCAGAGCCAGCCTTTATCTGTATAACGATGAAGAGGATGCGGCTGCTTTTGTCGAAAAAACACTTAATGTCAGGAGGTGGCTGGGTTTTGAGTCTTAATTCTGTCTATGGGGACATATTAAATGAACACAATCTGCGTCCTTCGCATAAGGGGCAGCTTGACGATGCCACTATAATGCTTGAAGGAAAGAATCCCACCTGCGGCGACGACATTTATCTTCAGCTTAAGATCGGGGAGGACGGGACTATAGAGGATGGGAGCTTTTACGGGAGCGGCTGCGCGATATCCCAGGCTTCGGTTGACATAATGCTGGATCTGGTCATCGGAGAAAAGAAAGAGAAAGCGATTGAGCTTGTAAATAAATTTATGGGAATGATAAGAGGGCAGTTGAGCGAGGATGAGATCGACGAGCTGGATGAGGCTGCAGCCTTAAAGGACATATCCCATATGCCGGCAAGGGTCAAATGCGCGGTACTCGGATGGCATACTCTGGAGGAGGCAATATTAAATAACAAGGGTTACGCAAACAGGAAAAATGACCACTGCACAACGGAATAAGTTATCCACAAATCGCGGTTTTATCGTAAAAATAACAGCTCTGTACGATTTTTGTACAGAGCTGTTATCGGTTTTGTTCACAAGTAAAAATCATCTGTTATGTGTAGTTGTTGTAGATGTTGCTTACGGACGAATTGTCATAGCTTCCCTTGGAGTCATATGACGAATAGGTGTTAAGCTGCTTTGCTGCCAGTGAAGAGATCACATCGGCTTTGTTTGCGACCGAATTTGCGTAAGAGCCGCTTCCTGAGAATAAAGTCTTCAGTGAATTGATATTTGCCGTCTTGAATTTGTCCTCATTGACCGAAAGCTCTCCGTCAAGGTTTATTGAGATCCCCACGCTTGAAAGCAGATTGGAATTCTTTGAGGTAAGGGATGCCAGACTGAGAGTTCTTGTGCTTACGGCACCGCTGTCAAAGGCAGAGCCGGCTTTAAGGGTTGAATTGTAGCTGTCCACAAAAGAGGAAACCTTGTCATACAGCGTATCATAGTCATAATCCGAATCTTCCTTACTGCCGTCTGACTTTGTTACCTGAAAAGAGCCCTTCTGATAAAGAGAAGAGGAGGTAAGGGCATCTGCGGCATCCGAAAGTGAAGACGAATAGCCCTTGAGCTTTGAATATGTGCCTTTGTTTTCGTCGGCTTCCTCGGCCTTGGCCGCATTCCCCTGCTTTTTGTAATAAGCCTTTAAGAGCTTGCCGTAGCTTCCGTTCTTAATGCTGGCATAATCGCCGTAGAAGCTGTCGATTGATGAGCTTTTATTGCTTGAGGATGTGGAGCCGAACCCGATCGATGAGAACAGATTGGAATAATCGTTGTTAATAGTTGACATAACATCACACTCCTTATGAATTATATGAAAAACGCCTCCGTGCATTCTTACAGCTATCTTCATCTAATATATCGGCATTTTTAAATTAAAATCAATAGTAAAACGGAAAAAACACAAAAAATTTAAAAAAAGTTTAAAAAAACGGTTTTCAACACAAGATATGTCTGCTATAATGCCACTGTAAACACCACATATTGTGTGTGGGGAAATCTAAGCAAAAAAGGAGAAAGAATATGAACAAGACAGAACTTGTAGAAGCTATCGCAAAGAACAGCGGACTTTCAAAGACTGATGCAGCTAAAGCTCTTAACGCATTCGTTGATGTAACGGGCGCTGAGCTTAAGAAGGGCGGCAAGGTACAGCTTGTAGGATTCGGTACTTTTGAAGTAACAAAGAGAGCTGCAAGGAAGGGCAAGAATCCTCAGACAGGTGCTGAGATCAAGATCCCCGCAGCAAAGGTTGCCAAGTTTAAGGCAGGCAAGGCTCTTAAGGATGCTGTAAATAAAAAGAAATAATAATAAGGCATAAATAAATGTCGAAGAAACCGGGATTCTGCAGCAGAGTCCCGGTTTTTTTATGCAGCTTCTTTTGACCCGGACACCTTTTTATGCTAAATTAAAATAGTATTATTATGATGTTGGGGTCAAAAGGTACTTTAGACCCCAACATCATAAGATAAACGGAGAAGAATGATCAAATGGATGTAAAAGATACGGTAATACTGATCCCGTCGTTAAATCCCGATGAGAAGATGACAAATCTGGTGCGTAACCTTAAAAGTGCGGGCTTTAAACATATAGTATGCGTGGATGACGGATCTCCTGATGAGTACAGACATATATTTGATGAATTGCGGGATGACTACGGCTGTGATGTGCTGCGTCATTGCGTAAATATGGGAAAAGGGCGCGGGATAAAGACAGGACTTAACCATATCAGAAATAATTATCCCGATACCCCGGGAGTCGTTACGGTAGACTCCGACGGACAGCATTCTCCCGAAGATACCGAAAAATGCGCTATAGCAATGATGGAGCATCCCGACAGCGTGATCTTCGGCTGCAGGAATTTCAAGGAAGAGGGCGTGCCTTTTAAGAGCTATTACGGGAATACGATCACAAGGGGAGTAATGAAGCTTTTCTGCGGAGTTTCCCTGAGCGATACCCAGACGGGCCTTCGCGCGATACCGCAGGGACTCATAGAAACCTTTGTAAACATCAAGGGAGAGCGCTACGAATACGAAATGCAGCAGATACTCACCTGCAAGGAAGCAGACATCCCTATAATAGAAGTCCCCATAAAGACGATATATATAGAAGAGAACAAAAGCTCTCATTTTAATCCGCTAACGGATTCGATAAAGATATATGCCCAGTTCGGCAAGTTCATTTTTGCCTCTTTATCGTCATTTTTGGTAGACATAATACTTTTCAGCCTGTTTATAAAGGTTTTCATAACTCCCTTCGGGGAGGGTGAAAGGTACATCCTTATAGCGACGATCCTTGCAAGAGTGATATCGGCGGTATGGAATTTTACCATAAACAGAAAGGCTGTATTCAAGGCAAAGAGCGGACTTATCGGCAATGCGGTAAAATATGCAGTCCTTGCCGTCTGCCAGCTCCTTGTGAGCGCGGGGCTTGTTACGGTCATATTCAGACTCACGGGCTTTAATGAGACGGTGATAAAGATAGTGGTAGACAGTCTTCTGTTTGTGATCAGCTATCAGATACAGAGGGAAATCGTATTTAAATAAGGATCGGTTCATAAGAAAAATATGATCCGGCAGGGTTTTGTGGTTTACATAAAGCAAAAATCGCTCAATTCAGGTTTACATACTGCTTAATCCGGGCGGTTAATCTGAAATCGTGGCCCCTGCACCTGTTAATTTTAACCGGTTCGATCAAAAGGTAAATGTATGTTTTTGGATTTTGAAGAAAAAAGAAAGCTGACGGCATTTTTTGTGTCTGCGGTAATAGCGGTAAATACGGCGGTAATAGCGGTAAATACAGCGGCAACTCCGGCGGTATACGCAGCAGAGACCGGCTTGACAGGCGGCAACGAGGCTGTAACCTCCGGTATAAGCGAAAATACCGCTTTAAGCAATAATACCGCATTAAGTGACAATACCGCTTTAAACTCAGATACAACCGTAAGCACAAATACAAATATAAGCGAAAATACCGCTGCAGGCGATAATACGGCTATAAGCGAAAACACCGTAAGCAGCGATACCGCGATAAGCTCAAACGGTGCATCAGAAGAGGATGCAGGGGAAATGGATGATGCCGCACAGGATATCCCGTTTGCGGCCCTTGATGATGAGACCGTTGTGGAAAACCCCGAGCCGCTACCCGAATTTATGACGACCCTTACGGAAGGGGACGGTAAACAGGATGTGACCGGAGAAAACACTGAAACGAACACCGCACTTAAGGCGGGACAGGCACTTATCCGGTCAGCGTTAAATGCAAAAGAAACGGCTTCTTATATATCGGAGCCTGCCGCCGGCGCATCGGATTATGCCGTGGAGTACAGCTCAAAGGATATGGGGTATCTTCCGGATATCACGATAAATCAGAGCCCGTCCAGCCTGTGCTGGGCGTTTACGGCGTCAATGCTTGCGGAAATCTCTCTTATAAGAAAGGGTCTGATCGGTAAAACAGACACTTTTTCGGCGGATCAGACGGGATATTTCTTCTATAACAGGATAACCGATCCGCTAGGCGGGACCGAAGGCGATAAAAACAATCTTCTCGGCAATTATACCTATTATAACAGGGGCGGAAACAATTCCTTCAACACATGGAGTCTTGCAAGCTGGATAAGCGAGAGGGACAGCAGTGTCATGCCCTTTACGGGAAGCGCCTATACATCCGTATCGGATGATAATGCCTATAATGCGAATGCCCATCTGCAGAATGCGTACTGGGCATCGATGTATTCTGCTGCGGGCAATATTGATTACATAGAAAATGTCAAGGAGCTTATCTACAATTATGGAGGAGTTTCGGCGATAATATACAGCGGCAGGAGCATAAACGCCAATCATGCCGTATACAGCACCACCACGACAGGCGGCCATAATGTAACGCTGATCGGCTGGGATGATAACTTTTCTGCCGATAAATTTACGGTCACGCCGCCGGGTAACGGGGCATGGTATGTCCGCGACAGCTATGACGGCGGAACTAATATGGAAGAGGGCTGCTACTGGCTTTCCTATTACGACAGAAGCCTTACCGGGCCGTCAAGCGCAAAGGCCATAGCCTTCGATTTTGATAAGGGTGATAATTATGACAACAACTATCAGTATGACGGAGGAGCAGGCAATACTACCATAAGCTCATCCTCCGGAAGGATAAGGGTGGCAAATGTCTTCAGGGCAAAGGGCAGCGAATATCTTGAGGCGGTGGGCTTTGCACCCGCAAGCACCGAAATGAGCTACGAGGTGGATATATATAAGCTGGAGGAGAGGTACTCAAGCCCCATAAACGGTGAGTCTCTTTCAAAAACGACAGGAGAGACAAGGTATGTCGGATACAGGACGATAGAGCTGAGTGAGCCTGTAGCGCTTAGTGCAAATGATATTTTTTCGGTTGTCATAACTGCCACAGACACCTCCGGCAATAACAGGGCACAGGTTTACGTAGATCAGTCCGGGACCAATTCCAACTGGATATCCTTTACGAGCAGTGTCGGTGAAGGGGAAAGCTACTACTATAATACCGATCTTAAAGCCTACGGCTATAATGTCAGGATAAAGGCATACACCGGCAACGCGGTCGGTGAGGAAAAGACCAATAAGCGTTCGTATGCAAAGGCGGAATTTGATATAGGAGAATATACCTATGACGGGACCCTGCATACTCCCGAAGTGACGGTAAAAAAGGGTGCCGACGGCTCCGGAGATACGCTTATAAAGGGAAATGATTATACCGTCAGTTGTGTGAACAATAAATACGCGGGCACGGCAACCGTGAAGGTGCTGTCCGATACATATTATATCAGGGACAATATTAGGACCTTTACGATAAAACCGCGGCAGATGGAGCAGAATGTGACGGCTTCGGCAAATGAGACCTTATATGTCTATGACACCACAGCCCATAAGCCCGGGGTAAAGGTCACGGATGAGCACCTTAACGGAAGTCCGGTCACTCTTAAGGAAAACAGGGATTATACGGTAAGCTATGAGGATAATGTAAATGCCGGAGCAGCCCGTGTGGTCATCACAGGTGAGGGAAATTATACCGGAAGCGTTTATGCCGGATTTACTGTGGAAAGTGCCGATATAGGCACCTGCGATCTTGAGGGGATAGAAGATGAGGTGTATACCGGAGTTGACATAACACCGACAATAAACGGAACCTTTATGGATACGGAAAGGCTTGAAAACGGAAAGGATTTTACGGTTTCCTATTCGGGCAACATAAATGTCGGAACTGCCACGGCAGCGGTTTACGGTAAGGGTAATTACAGCGGAAGCAGGATGCTTACCTTTAAGATCACTCCGAAAGCTCTCTCGGGCTTTTCATATGAGGGAATAAAGACGGCATACGAATATGATGACGGAAAGGAGATCACCCCCAAGCCCGTTGTGACTGACACTGAATACGGCAGGGTATTAAGCGAAGGTACGGATTACACTTTATCATATGCGGATAATAAGGAGGAGGGAGACGCAAAGCTTACCGTTTCGGGCAGGGGAAACTATACCGGTACGAAGGAGATGGGGTTTTTTATTTCAAAGGCTGATCCCATAGAATTAACGGTCGCAAACATTCCCGATCAGACCTTTGTTCCGGGCGGCAGCGGACTGACCCCGGCGGTAAAGGTCAGGAACGGAGGAGGGCTTTTAAATAGCGGCTCGGATTACACGGTCAGCTATGTAAATAATACGGGTGCAGGGACCGCAACGGTTAACATAACCGGGGTAGCTAAGACGATCTATGACAATTCCTCCGTATCAAAGGACTTTATCATAAAGCCTTTTTCGATCTCAAAGGCTGTAGTTGACGGGATATCGGATAAATTATATGAAGAAGGCAGGACATATACCGTATCCCCGCTCATCACCGTAAAATCTCCCGTGACGGGTGAAGCATTTGATCTGGTTGAGGGTGTAGATTATACGATAAGCTATGAAGGAAATACAGCCTCAAAGCTGAACCAGAAGGTAACCGTTCTTATAGAAGGAAAGGGTAATTATACAGGACAGCTTAAAAAGAGCTTCAGACTGCTATCCTCCCTGACGCTGAACGACACGGATCTGTTTGATATAAGCCTGTCACAGACTGTATACAGCTATGACGGTACGAAAAAAAATCCGGAAGTAAAGGTTATATATAAGCCTGACGGAAGGGAGCTTGTGAAGGGCACGGACTATACGGTATCCTATGCCGCAAATAAAAATGCCGGAATTGCAAAGGTTACGGTAAAGCCAAAAGGAAGCTTTGCAAGGGATCATCTGATAAAAGGCTCAGCCGTGCGGTATTTTAAGATCACGGGGAAAAGCGCGGAGGGAGCCGTATATAACGCGATACCGGATAAAACCTATACCGGAAAAGCCATAAAGCCGGCGGTAAGGGTTAAGATAAACGGGAAAAACCTCTCTTCGGTGTACTATTATGTGGAATATGAGGATAATGTGAATGCCGGGACCGCAAAATTTACGGTATACGGAAGGAAGAATTACTCAGGCGTCATAGTGACCGGAACCTTTAAGATAAACAGGCGGAGCTTCAAAAACGTCAGAGCGGGTTTTAATAAAAAAACCGGTGTGTTAAAGGTTCGGTACGGAAACGCCGTCTTAAGAGAGGGCATAGATTACACAAAAGATTCCGTTACCCGCACGATAACCTCATTAAAGACCAATTTTGAAGAGGGTGTAAAGAAATATTAGAGTATTACAGCGCATAATGCTTATCCAAATCCGGAAAAAAACCGGCTACGGATAAGCATTATTTGTTAAGGACTGAGGAAAGTGTGCCGGTAAGTGCTGAAAAAAAGGAACACTCCTGCGAACGGTCTTTTTTGATATCATGATCCTTAATGTTTTCAAAATGTGGTATCATTTTGGTGTTAAGGGTGAAATCTATGAGATCAGTGGAATGGATGCTCATTGTTCTTGGGATTTTGAGCGTTGTGTACAGCATCATAGTTGCAAGAGTGGGAAGCGGTACCGGCTTTTATCTGGTATGGCTTTTTATAGGGCTTATCTTTATTACGCTCTTTATTCTGATCCGTACCGGTATATGGAACAGGGTCCCGCAGCCCATCACAGTATTAGTAAAAGTGATGGCTGTTATAATTTTCCTGCTTTTTGTTCTTGTTGAGGGCTTTATCGTAAGAGGCTTTTTCTATGAAGGCAGACCTGATCTTGACTATATCATAGTCCTCGGAGCCCAGGTAAGAGAGGACGGGCCAAGCGTGGTACTAAGATACAGACTTGACGAGGCCTACAGGTATCTAAAGGATGATCCCGAAACGATCTGTATAGTTTCAGGCGGTCAGGGATACAATGAACCATGTCAGGAAGCTGAGGTGATGAAGAAATATCTGGAGGACAAGGGAATAGACAGCTCTCGCATAATAAAAGAGGAACGATCTCAAAACACTGCAGAAAACCTGAAATACAGTAAAGATCTTATCGGAGGAGCAGATCCTTCTGTTGGGATCGTCACAAACAACTTTCATACATTCAGAGGAGTTGCAATAGCAAGGAAACAGGGGTTTAAGGATGCTTGTGGTTTACCCTCCGGGTCGCATCCGCTGTATCTTCCCAACAACATGCTTCGGGAATTTTTTGGAGTAGTCAAGGATAAGCTTCAGGGAAATATATGAAGAGGGAGGCAGTATGGACAAGATCAGGATAAAGGCTGAATTCTATGGGCAGGTGCAGGGAGTTGGATTCAGATATACTGCCAGGCATGCAGCCGGGGCTCTAGGTTTAACAGGCTGGGTCAGAAATGAATATGACGGAAGCGTAAGCGCTGAGGTACAGGGTGACAGGGCAGTAATCCAGGAATGGCTGAGGGTAATACAGTCAGGAAGATATATCGAAATATCTCACATAGACATGAATGAGATCGCGACTATTGATGATGAGAGAAGCTTTCGGGTAGATTATTGATACTTATGGTAGGGAGGCAAAAGAAAAGGCATTAGCAATTTCTATGTTGATTGCACCTGAAGGGATGGCTGAATATGATAAGGTTGTAGCGGTACACGATTGGCTTTGCACCAACTGTACCTATAATGTGACCTCTATATCAAACGGAGTAATATTGGGCAGTGACCATTCGGCGGATGGACCGTTATTATATGGATTATCAGTCTGTGAGGGATACGCCGAGGCATTTAAGCTATTTATGGATATATTGGGAATAAAAAAACAGGAGAGTTGACGGATGGGCTCAGGGATATCATTCGTGGAACGAGGTATTTATAGGGGATCAATGGCTAGCAGTAGACGTTACATGGGATGATCCTGTTATCATAGGGAGCCCTGATTCTGGAGGGGTCTATACAAGACAATATTGTCTGATCACTCCTGAACAAATGGCGGCCGATCATATGGCATGTGAATATCACTAAAATCATAGTGAAAATTCAAATACAAATGAGCGGCTATATTTTTGCTAAGACCGTTTAAAATATGTATAATGGCAGTGAGCAAATCAAATCGTACTGGCATTATAAAGCGGAGGACAGCAATGTACTCTACAGGAAATATATTCCACCTGATCTTCAGTGTTTTTATTGTAATCATGACTGTTATAATGGTTGTAAGACGCTTGAGAACGGGCTTGAAAAATCAC
>JAGBOJ010000084.1 GCA_017633935.1 Lachnospiraceae bacterium
ATCCTTTACCGTGATATCAAAGGACAGAGCCTCTACATCCTGCGCACTTATATCCCCTAAGACCGTGTCGGCCTTTCTTACGCTTAATACGGCACCCTCCGGAAAGACTCCTTCGGGAGCATCTACTGTCACCTTAACTCCGCCCATTACGGCAAATTGATTGAAAGCCGGCTTTTTTACATCATCCCTGCTTTCCTCTTCCTTTGGCTCATCATTTCCGGATATCGTATTATCCGAGACCGTCTCCTCTCCCGGAACGCTGTCATCTGAAATGCTTTCGTCTTTTGATTCCTCACCGGCATTATCGTCCTTAATGACAGTCACCCTTATCTGCGGGAGCGGTGCATCCACTTTAAGTCCGTATGGCTTCATATCCGGCACATACACAAACACGTCTCCTTCAAATATCGCCTGAAAACGGCTGTAGCTGCTCTTATTTGTATCAAGCACCCAGCTTACATCCTTAAGGGTTCTTTCCATGTCTTCCGATGCGTAGACCGGTATCGGGGCAAAAAGTAAATCAAACACCTTAAAAGCCCTTGCCCCTTTATCTAGGGCGTCCTGACCGCTTACAGACTCCGGTCCGGATGACGGCTCCGGGTTATCTGAGGGTGCCGGCTCAGCTGAAGGTGCCGGCTCAGCCGGCAATACAGGGTCATCGGCAGGCGCCGGTTCAACCGGTGATGCCGGTTCATCCGCCGGCGCAGGCCCGTCTGAGGGTGCCGGGTCAGGCTCCGGTGCCGGCTCATCGGGAGTATCCGCAGCATCCTCGGAAACGGAATCATCCGATATTGTCGGTTCTTCCGGTCCTTCGGGCTCTTCGGGCTCTTCCGGCTTATATTCCGTAAAAAGCTTTACATTCAGCTCATCCGGAAAATAAATCTCACTCTCCGTTGCTCCGACCTTTATATACTGATATTCCACATCCTGGGGAAGGGCTTCAAATTCAGTGATACTCCTTCCCTCATCAGATGTATCAGCAGACACTATAAAGCTGCCTATGTTAAGCGTGGAGCTTGCAACCGCCACTGCCAGTGCTCCCGCAAAAACCTTCCTGCGAAACGGACTTATCCCGTGCCACCTTTCCTTAAACATAAATCTCCTCCATATAAAAAACCGGGTATCTCTCATTATATCGGACGCAAAGCCCATAAGCATTACACCCGGTACTGTACTTACCGGTTCTGTCTCACGATCGGATCGGACTCTGCCCGTAATTATCCTGTTTAATTGTACAACACAAACAGACACAAAAAAGACACAGGAAAAGCCATATTAAATACCTTTTTCCCTTGTGTCCCTTCTGTGACCCTTCTTATGATAATATATCTTCGTATGATTATGATCGGAATTATTACTACGGTCATTAATTGTCGCTGTAATATTCACATCGGGGGTCTTAAACATGTCTTCTTTAGAGGAATTCAGGGTATCTGTCAAAGAAATGATGAACGAGCTCTTCGGCAACTGCAGCGAAAGAAACGGTGTGCTGCGTTCCCTTGCCGAACACCTCGGCGCCATAGATTCAAACGTGATATTGGAGATCGCGCTTGAGCCGGGTCTGCATGAGGAGGCCCCTTATCCGGTGCTCCATTTCCACTGCACCCTTGCCCAGAGGGTGGACGAACGTGATGTGCCGCAGATAGTGATGGCATTAAACGAGCTCAATACCTGCATAAATGTTGGAGCCTTCCCCGCCTTCGGATGCTTCGGCTACTACCCTCCTTTGCAGCAGGTCTACTTAAGCTACAGGATGCCGGTAAATCCCGATGATCCGGAAAGCGAGCTTGAAAATGTCGCCTATTATCTCGGCTCCTTATATGAACAGCTTGACGTATTCACGGATTTTATATTATTCATCTGCGATCATCCCGAAGATCTCTCCCTTGAGACCTATATGGAATATCTCGATTCGGTATCGGACCTTGCCGATATGGAAAAGCGCATATCGAAATTTCAGGACCTTTTAAAGGATACCGAAGCCAAAGTGCGTGATGCGATGAAGGCGCAGGGTGCTACCGACGAAGAGATCGATGCTTTAAAGAAAGAGAGTGAAAGGGAGCTTTCGGAAAATACACAAACCGGGGACAAAAAATCATCCCTCAAAGGCTCGGAGGAATAAAAATGCCCAGACAAAGCTACGAAGGCGGATATCTTGCCGATGTAAATGACCTTGACGAAAAAAAGATAGATACCACCCACCGCTCCTTTATGGATCAGGGGCAGAAATGGTTTGACAGCAGGGAGGCAAGGACGGATAAAAACGGAATAGTAAGGAACGATATCGACAATATCGAAAACGGCAGGGAGCGTAATGAGGTTATGGCGGATATAAGAAAAAATCTCCTTGCCCAGATGCGTTCCGAAAACGACTCTTCCAGGTTTGATGCCACGACAGAGCAGAGCATCCACGACAAATTTGATGACGAGGAAATGATGCCTGCCATCGAAAAGGCAAAATCAAAGGCAAGAAAAGCCCTGATAGCCCGCGCCGAATACCAGCTTGCCATAAGCCGCTACCGCGGAAGACACCAGACGAATGCCCTTGCCGAGATAAATTCAATGATAAGCACCTCCGGGGAGGGGCTTGAGAGCGCCCGTCAAAAGTCGGCTGAATATGATGCGAAGCTGCAGAAGCTCAACGGCAGAAACGGCGAAAACATTGAAAACGATGAAGATAATTCCTTTCTGGAACTTGATAAGCTTGATGTTAACGAAGAGGATAACGAAGAGAACGGACAGGAAGATGAGGAGGAAGTTGTTCTTTCTGAGCTTGAGGTTTCAAAGGAAAATGTCTCCGAAATGGAATCCGACTTAAAAAAGCTCCGTGAGATCCAAAGAAAGATTGCCGGAAATGCCGGCTCCTTAAGGGGAAGCGCCTATGCGTCCTTTATGCGCCTAGGGCAGCAGATGGAGAGATCAAAGCGCATCTCAGACGAACTCACCCGGGATGTGGACAGGACATCCGTTAACCTTAAGGCAAAGGCTTTAGAATGGGAAAGCCGCCGCAACGAATACCGGGAAAAGACCTATCTTAAGCACTACAGGGCCTTTGATAATTATGCCGAAAGCTATTATAAGCTCACAAGAGAGATTGGAGACCGCGCGCTTGACAGCGAGGCAAATGATGCTAAGAAGGATATAGCCGAGTACACCGGCGTGTACGATCTTGAAAAAATAGGCTCATTAGGTGATGACATAAAACGGAATCCCTATGTCACAGTAACGAAAAAGCCCGAGCATGTTCCGAAAAAGGCTGTAAAGGATGGAAGTCTTAATGCGGTGGACGGAAATAACCGTCTCATAAAATACCACAGAACCATGACCTTTGAAGCCTTTGCGGAAGGCGTGGAAAGTGCCCTCGATGAGGGTGAGACCACGGGTCCGAGGATAAGGCTTAAGATGAAAGCCGATTTTTCAAGCTATAAGGCTAAAAGGCAGTATGTAAAATTCGGCTCTAAGGATACCGAGGTCATAGACATGACTAAGGAAAAGCAGAGCGAGGAGGCAGAAGGTCTTACTCTGATCGCCGATGAAAAGGGTTCAAATAACGAATATATCTATTCGGATAAATCAGCCAAGATCTATCAGGTAAGAAAAGGCTTTTTTACACGCCAGAAAATGAACGGTATCGTAATGGGCGGACGCTTTATCTCCGATGATGAAAATGCCCGCACCATGAAGGATACAAACAGTCTGTCAGCGCTTGACAGCATCCCCGTGATAAACGGTATCTCAGCCATAGGGAACCTTGTAAACTCTGTGAGCGAGCAGAACATGATAGATGAGGAGCGTGTCCGCACGGCAATACGCCGGTCGGATTTCTTCCGCCATGTAAACGCCGCCACGATCCAGTATTATGCCGGCTATGATGTGGAGGGGTCATTTAAGAATAACATTAAGACCACAGAAAATCTGCAGCAAAGCATTGAAGACATAAATAAGCTTGAAGACCTTAAGGCAAGAAAGGATCAGCTTGACGCACAGTCTCAAAACGAAGAAGCAGATAATGCGGATGAAGAAGACGACGATAACGGGATCATACACCTTGATGACCTTAATGAAGATGATGAGCAGGAAGAGGAAAACGGCGGTGACAAAGCCGGAGAAAAAAAGAAAATAGATATAGATAATATAAACCTTGACGAGCTGAAACCCGAGGATCTTACTCCAAAGCTCTACGAAAAGCTCAAGAAAAAATTTGATGTCAAAAGTCTTGACGCAATGACCGCCGCAAGCGACTTATACATTGCCCTTACGGATGGGAACGCGGATTATGCCAATGCCGCAGCTGCTCTTGCAAATGAGGATATAAAGGCCAATTACGAAATAGTCATAGGAAACAAGGCAAAGGCAAGGGATCTTGCCGTTATGCTCCTTTCCACGGATTCCATAATGTGCTGGGATGTGGCAAGAAGGATCGCCATAGATCTCGGCGGCCCCACAAAGATAAAGGCGGAAAAATACCTCCCTCCAAACGGCGAGGTCATGAGAGCAGGCCTCCTAAATGAATTTACCACAGACCGTTCCTTTGACATCTGGGATCTTTCAAAAAGCACCCGTCCCGACAGGCTCAATATGTATATGGAGGATTTAGAGGCGCGCCGCGGAGGGTTCTTCAGCTCGACCAATTTAAAGCAGAGCTTTTTTAACGGTTCTCTTCTTACGCCGATATCCGATCTTTTCACCGCCACGGTAATGGATTCCGCCGGTATGGGATGGGCTGCAAACGAGTCGTTTTCAAGCGTATTTAACGCCTTCAATCAGAACTACATAAGCCTGATCTCCGCCTGCAGCGGTCTCGACGGCTTCAATTTTGCCTTCCTCGGTGTAGAGAGCATCGCCACCATAGCAGGTGCCTTTGAAACGGACAAAAATGGCAATTCCATGGAAAGAGCGCGGGGAAATCAGATGGGCGCAATACTTACCGAGGTCAAGCTGATGTACTCCCTTGTGATCCTTATAAGAAAGATAGTACAGGCGGCGAAAAACGAAAAGATGGCAGGGAAGGCAAAGGCTCTTCTCATAACCACTCTTTCAATGAAGTGTCTCAGTCTCATCGGAACTATGTTAAATTTTGTGCAGAAATGGATCACTAACCTTCCCGCACCGGTTAAGGCCGCATTTACCATGACCTTTAATATCATAACCATAATAACGAGCACCTTCAACATAATAGCGGCAGTGCTGACCCTTATCAAGACCTCACAGGAGATAAATAAGATACAGGAAAGCGATAAGGAGATGGAAACGGCTCTTACCGATTTTCAAAGCAGCCAGAAGGATAAGAATATTATATTAAATCCCGCGGCTCTTAAGGACATTGATGAGGAAGAGCTTGCTACCCTCAGCCAGAAAACGGGGCTTGCGGCAATGAAGAATACGCAGTTTGCAAATATGTCCATGCTTGCAAGATCAAGGGCAGGGCGTGAAAGGAAAATGGCAGGGCACAGCATAGCCCAAAATACCATAGCTATCACAAGAGGTGCTACGGGTCTTGCAAATCCCGTTACTGCCATACCCTTAAACATTATGGGCCAGGCTGCCAAATTCGTGGCATGGGTACACGGCAAGCTTCACGACAGGGAGCACTTTGTCGAAAATATCGCAATGATGCTTGGAGATAAGAAGCTTGCACATGCCAGCAATTTTGATGCCGCCCTTAAAAGAGAGACCGGTATCAAAAACAGACATTACCTTATAGATCTGGCAAGGATATTTACCGCGATAGATACCCACGCCCTCATAAATAAACCCGAAAAGACCGCAGGTGAGCAGGCGCTTGTCATCACAGCCATGTCTCCCTATATGAGTGCGGTAAACGGCGAAAAAAGTGAGCGCTTTAATGGGGATAATCTTCAGGCAAACCTTGATGCCTTAAAGAAGCTTAAGCTTGCACAGATCATGGGCTTTACGGGAGGTCCCGCAAACTGGCGCGCGGTATTAAGGAATTCGGTGATGTGATATGACATACCTTGAAACCGTTTCTTCCCTTATCTTAAAAAGACTTAAGATGAAAATTTCGGATGCCGGAAAGGAGAATCCTTACTCAAAATTTCCGGCGCTGCAGGCTTTAAGCAGCTCTCTTTCAAACGGGGATATTAAAATATGGGCCGATGCCGAGGATATCTTAAGCGATCCCAAAGCCTTAAAAGCCCATCCCGATATCGAAGTAAGACGCTACGGCTCTTTACTTGCGCTTTTAGATAATGATAATGTGCTGCGTTCATTGCTTGACTTAAGCATAGCCTGCTTTAACCTCCCCTCTCTTTCAGCATGCCTCACATCGGTATTCGGTTATTCCGTAAATCTGCATCTTGCCTTTATGCTTGAGGATATACCCTTTCCAAAGGAAACGGAGGTTTTGGAAAAAGCCCGCCTGGCCGCACTTATATGCAGGGTCGACCTGACCGCATCCCCCGTGCAGTACAGTGAGCTTGTGATCGATGAGCGGATAATGTCATTTCTTTCGGGGGATGATGCACTAAATCCCGTTCTGTCGAACTTTGTCACCTTTTTTCCGTCGGATTCGTATCTTAATAAGCCCTATGTAAATAACGATCTTATAGAGTCGGGCGCATCATTTTTTAAAAAGGGCGGCAGGGCTTTGCAGATAAGCGGAAAAGGCGGAAGGCGCTTTATCGCCTGTCATATCTCAGCAAAGGACTCTAAAAATCTCCTTCTTATAAATATAGCGGAGCTGACAGATGTAAGCGCGGATGAATTTGAAAACAGAAAGCAGGCTCTTATAAGGGAGGCTGTACTTTCATCCTGTGATATCTGTATTTACGGGATCACAAATGACCTCTTTTTGCCGGAGCGCGGCAGGGGTTCTTTAAGACAGTCTTTACCTGTTTTGGAGCAGCGCCTCTTCCTGCCTGTGCTGCAGTATTCCTTAAGGCTGATATTATGCACCGATTCACCGCATCTGCTCATTACCTCCCTGCCCGAAGCGGACTTTTCGCTCATTGAGCTTCCCGAAGGCTTAAGCTATGATGAAAGGCTTTCCCTCTGGACAGGCTTAAAAAAGGAATATAACCTTAAGATAGATGCCGAAGCCTTCGCCATACGCTATCACTTAAATGCAAGTGAGGCTGCAAAGGCGGTCCGTTCGTTTACGGAGCGTGTCTGTGAAAATGACGATCCCGAAAGACTCTTTTCACGGATAGTCATGCAGGGCATTGATGAAAGCCCCGAAAGCATCGGCAGGATCATCTATTCAAGGATACGCCTTGAGGATGTCAAGCTTAAGAGCCGGCTTAAGGAGGTCTTAAATGACGTGATCACAAGTGTAAGGACCGCGCATACCGTCCTTGACAGTTGGGAGCTCAGGAAAAACTATCACTACGGCACGGCTGTGTCCCTCCTCCTTTCGGGACCTCCCGGCACCGGTAAGACCATGACCGCAAACGCCATTGCGGGTGAGCTGGGCTTTCCTTTATTTCAGGTCAATCTTTCGCACATAGTGGATAAATATATAGGCGAGACCGACAAAAATCTTGAAAAGGCCTTTGCCTTTGCCGAAAAGACAAACTCGGTGCTCTTCTTTGACGAGGCCGATTCACTCTTCGGAAAAAGGAGCGAGGTGAAGGATTCCCACGATAAATACGCAAATAATGAGATATCCTACCTCTTACAGCGGATAGAGGCTTATGACGGGATAGTGATCCTTTCCACAAATATAAAGGGCAACATCGATCCCGCCTTCCTGCGCCGGCTGCGCTACGTGGTGCATTTTGAAAATCCCGATAAGGAGGCAAGACGGGCTATATGGGAAAGCTGCTTTGATGCTGCCGTTCCCCACGAGGATATCGATATCGACTACCTTAGTGAGCAGTTCGACGAATTCACCGGTAGCGTCATCCGTACCGTTTTCTTAAATGCCTGCTCCCTTGCCGCCGGCAAAAACGAGCCCCTTTCGATGTCGCACCTTATAAGGGCGATCCGTCTGGAGCTTGAAAAGACCTCCACGGTAGCCTTTTCCGGTGACACACTCGGAAAATATGCGTATCTTTCATGATTATTTCTTATGGCATTAAATTCATAAATATATTAATTTCTCTTTCTTTTATTTCTCCGTGATGCTTATCTTATATTTGCACTTGTAAGCTGCAGCTCCCCTATAGTTTATTGCATCTTCAAGGCTTGATATGCTGCTTGACGGCATCAGCTTTTCAACACCTGAGCCGCTCTTTGGTATTATAAGCATCGTCATATTTTTTCCTATGGGCAGCTTGTCCTCACCTGTCGATGTGATCACAGAATCTCCGGTATGTCCGGTACTC
>JAGBOJ010000085.1 GCA_017633935.1 Lachnospiraceae bacterium
AGCCTGCTATATGCCGGGTGTGGAGATAAAGGATAAGGCTGAGGTTACGGCAAAGGACCTTTTCGGTGAGGATTTATACGGCATAAGGAACGGCGCCGCAGCAAACGGGGTTAAGCTTATCTATCCCGTCAGTGTAAAAAATCCCGAAAAGGGTGATATCCATACCGTGGCAGCGGAAAACGGAGTAGTTGACATAAATAAGATAAAGGAATTCTTTGAGGCCGCAAAAAAGGAGAGATTAAAGGTGGTCTCTGTCGACAATCTCATCGGCAGCAGCGGACAGGTGACCGCTTATACCGCAAATGATATAAGGAACTTAAGGAGCGCAAACGGCGGCGAAAAAAGGGAGCCCGCAAAGTATGTGCAGACTGCGCAGAATGCCGTTGCGCTGGAGTTTTACGGGTTACCCTCTCTTAAGGAGCTTGAAAGCCTGCTCAACGGGCTTTCAAAAAGGGGAGCAAGGGGGACATTTTATGTAACCTATCAGGATATGACGCAAAAGCCGTTTTATATCGAAAAGATAGTGCTTGCCGGACAGGAGCTGGGGATAGCATACCGCGAGACAAAGGTTTATCCGCAGGATTTTGAGGTTGTCTTAAGGTATTTAAACAGCTGCAGGCAGTATATGAAATGGCGTTTTAATGCAGAAACAGATGTGGTGATGATGCCCACGGGAGAGGCGGATGAGGATACGATGGAGGCTGTGAGCGCCGCAGGCTTTAAGTTTGCGGGCTTTACCTTTAATTTTGCCGGAAGCAGGTTGAACAAAATGAGCGCTGCGGATGCCGAGAGTGAGGCCGCCGTCTTTGATAACGTGCGTGTCCATCTCGGCTCTGCGCTTCTTTTCAGACCGGATGTGTATGAGGATATAAAAAACGGGATACTGCCTGCGGTCTCCGGAAACGGGATCGTTTCGGAAAACGAGGCTTCAGCGGAAAATGAGGCTTTTACAGAGGAT
The DNA here is from genome assembly GCA_017633935.1 of Lachnospiraceae bacterium. Classification (GTDB taxonomy): domain Bacteria; phylum Bacillota; class Clostridia; order Lachnospirales; family Lachnospiraceae; genus NK4A144. The sequence continues at coordinate 959 of JAGBOJ010000085.1, forward strand.
GAGGGTGAGACGCCTTCCGGCAAGGGGACGGAGGATAAAGAGGGAGCTGACGGTGAAAACGGTGCCATAGCAGCTTTCGTCGAGGAGATATTAAAGAGGCAGGTGGATTCGATAGCCTACACCAAAGAAGGGGAGGATAAGCCGGAAAAGGACTCGGAATATAAGATCCTCGGGATGCAGGAGCTTATGGAGGGTGATGAGATATATGAGCTTCCGGAAAATAAGCAGGATGATATAAGACTTGATAACGATGTGATATCGGGTATGGAGACCGATGAAGAAAGAGTTGACTACATAACGGAGCATTACACGGGGAATCCTTCGGTGCTGACTAAAGGAGAATTTCCGGGCTTTACGGGCGCGGAGATAAAAAAGTTTGATAAGAAGGGCACGATAAGTGAGGATCAGGTGATCTTCCTTACCTTCGACGACTGGGGCAGTGACAGGTCGATAAACAAGCTTCTTTATGTGCTGAAAAAGCATGATGTGAAGGCGACATTTTTTGTAAAGGTGCAGGGCACAGAGGATAATCCGAATCTTTTGAGAAAGATAGCATATGACGGGCATGAGATAGCTTCCCACACCTATTCCCACTACAAGCTGGCGGAAACCGGAAACGGGGTTCATTTTACGGAGCTTACGGCATCGGATAACCGTACCTTAAGGAGAGATATAGTAAAAAGCTACGAGACGCTTTATAAGTATACCGGAGATATTAAGGTAAACGGACGGCCGGCATTGAGCAGGAATTTCAGACCGCCGACGCTTGCGGTAAGCAGGTCGGGACTTTATACGGTATTTGATGTGGGCTTTAAGAACGCGGTGCTCGGAAGCTTTTCTACCCATGACTATGAGGCTGATTCTGTGGACGAGCTTGTAAATAAGTTTAAAAAGGGCATAACCTCGTGGGATAAGAGGGTTAAGGTGACAAACGGTACCGTGCTGGTAATGCATATGACGGAAAATGCTGCCTATACCGCACAGGCGCTTGATGAGATGATACCGGAGTGGAAGGAACAGGGCTTTTCCTTTGCCAGAGTGGATGATTATTTGAAATAATGGGTATATTTTTCAGGAACAGAAAGCTTAATAAGGTAAAGCATTTTGACGAAGAGATCCTCTTAGACGAAAAAAAGGACAGGAGGCTTACTCCTGATGTGCCTTCGGACAGGCGTACCAATATCGACAGAAGGGGAAGCGATGATGGAAACTACGACAGCTTTGAGGAGCTGATACACGAAAGAAAGGCCGGTATCAGGTATGTCGCTTCTTTTCCGGTAAAGATCATCGTCTATAAAAACGGGGTAAAAAAGCAGACCTTTACGATGGATTCCATAGATGTCTCCGAGACCGGGATACTGTTAAAGACAGCCGATTTAGAAGAGGTAAGCGCGATAGAAAACGGGGATCACGTAAAGCTTATATTTGAGGTACCCGAGGGAAGTATGCCCGAAGGCCACGAGGTGAAATTTTCCATAGCGGCAACTCTTGCAAGGGTCATGGAGGCGGGCTTTTATTACCAGCTCGGCTTCAGCTTTGCCGAGGACCTCGGCGAATACTTAAGAAAGCGCAAGGACAGATATGTCTTTATCTCTTCGGCAGTGCTGCTTTTTTTCATATCCTTTGTGATCGTGCTGATGCGCTCAAAGAGCTTTATATATTTTAAATTTCACAAGGTGCTCTACCTCTACAGTATAATGACTGCGGGGTTCCTCTTAACGCGCTATATCTTCGGCGCGTTTTACAAGCCGGTGCCGATAGACCCGAATTTCACACCGACGGTAACGCTTATAATACCGTGCTTTAACGAGGAAACATGGATACAGAGGACCGTAGTATCCTGCGTGAATCAGAATTACCCGCCCGAGTGCCTTCAGGTCATAATCGTGGATGACTGCTCGACTGACAATTCCGTGCAGAAGGTTAATGATATCATAGACAGGATCAGGAAGGAAAATCCGTATTTTGACGAAGAAAGGCTATTTTGTCTTGTGCAGGAAGAAAACGCCGGAAAGCGTGCCGCGCTCGTGCGCGGTATAGACGTGGCAGACGGAGAGCTCATAATCTTTGTGGATTCGGACAGCTTCCTCGATCCCTATGCCGTAAGAAACCTCGTGCAGCCCTTTAAGGACCCGAAGATGGGAGGGGTTGCCGGAAGGACGGATGTGGCAAATACCTATACGAACGCCCTTACGAAGATGCAGTCGGTGCGATATTATATAGCCTTCAGGATAATGAAGGCGGCAGAGGGGCTTTTTGATGCGGTAACCTGCCTTTCCGGACCGCTTTCCTGCTACAGGAAAAGTATCCTCCTTGAAAAGAAGGATGAATGGATAAACCAGAAATTTCTGGGGCAGAAAGCGACCTTCGGTGACGACCGCTCAATGACGAACATGGTCTTAAAGGAATACAGGACTACCTATCAGGATACCGCATTCTGCTCGACCATAGTGCCGAGTAATTATAAATCCTTTTTAACCCAGCAGATGCGCTGGAAAAGGTCATGGATAAGGGAATCGCTTATGGCGGGAGCCTTTATGTGGAAAAAGGAGCCTTACGCGGCGATAGTGTTTTATATCGGGCTTATGGTGCCGATACTGGCTCCGGTGGTGGTCATATATAACCTTTTATATGTGCCGTTAACGCAGCATATATTCCCGACCACCTTCCTTGTGGGACTGCTTCTGATGTCGCTTATGATGAGCGCGGCGCAGCTCCTTTTAAGGAAGAGCAGCACATGGTTTTTCGGATTTCTGTTCTGTGTTTATTATGAGGCGATACTTTTATGGCAGATGCCGATCGCATGGTTTACCTTCTGGAAGTCCACATGGGGTACGAGGATGACGCCTTCCGATGTGGCGGCAATGGAAAAGAAGGAGAAGAGGAAGCGAAAGAAGGAAGGGAAGGATAAGGCGGATATAAAAAAGGAGACCGGGGATATTGAAGAAGAAGGGCAGCTTCATTGAGACAAAAAAAGATATAATAAAGGTGATTCGCTCATCACTGGAGCTGCTTTCGATCATTATAGTTCTGGTGCCGGTGATAAGGGCAATGTTCTTTTTCAGTGACTACGTGCCCTATGATGAAAACGACAGCTCGGTTGTGACAGGGGAGGATCACGGTTTTCTTGCGCTTTCCTATCTCGGGGTTGACAGGGACGGGACGGATACGCTCATTTCGACAAAGAGGCTTGAGCAGGAGCTTGGCGTACTGCACGAGCTTGGATATGTGACCGTGACCCAGCAGGATATCTATGAATATTATTACGATCATGAGAATAAAAAGCTGCCTGAAAAGGCGCTTTACCTGATGTTTGAGGACGGCCGCAAGGATACGGCAATGTTTGCCGAAAAGCTCCTTGAAAAGTTCAATTACAGGGCTACCGTGATGACCTATGCCTCAAACCTTGAGATCACGGACAATACCTTCCTTTCACCGAAGGATATAAGAAAGCTTGAAAAGGACGGCTTTTGCGAGCTCGGCACAAACGGCTACAGGCTTGCCTATATAAATGCCTATGACCGCCATGACAGGTTTCTGGGGCAGCTTACCGCAAAGGAGTATGTAAAGGTCAGACCCTTTTTAAGACGGGATTACAACCACTATCTGATGGATTTTATAAGGGATGAAAACAGGATTCCCGTGGAGTCCTCCGCGCAGATGCGGGAGAGGATAGACTATGACTACGACAAGATGGAGGAGATCTATACAAGGGAATTTAAAAGGGTGCCGCTCGCCTATGCCATAATGCAGGCAAATACCGGCAGATTCGGAAATAACGACAAGGTATCCGACCGCAACAGAGAGGATATGGGCAGGATATTCAGCCTGAATTTCAACCGTGAGGGGTTTTCCTTAAACGATGCCGGTGTGGATGAATACGATCTGACCCGTATGCAGCCGCAGGCATACTGGTATGTAAATCATCTTCTGATGAGGATAAGGGATGACCTTGATGAGGATGAAAAGGACTGGATACGGTTCGTTTCGGGAAATGCGGCAAGAGCCTCCAAATGGGAGGTAAGCGAGGGGGCTGCCGAATTTGATAATGACCTTATAGCTCTTACCTCACTGCCGGGGTCGCACGGGAAAATGACCCTTAAGGCCGAAGGGGGGCTGCCCGAATCGGTTTACATAACAGCAGAGCTTATGGGAAATGTCCTGGGAGAGCAGACCATAGCGCTTTGCGGTGCTGATGACGGCGGGGATGCCCTTGAGGTGAGTCTTCAGGATGATCATATCATAATAAAGAACAGCAGGGCAGGTAACACAGAGGTGCTTTACGATTACGACCTGTATGAGCTGACTCCCGAAGAGGACAGGATCTCCGTCGAAGAGGATGACGCAAACGCTCTTCAGGCAGAGCTTAATGCAAGGTCGAGATTTTCGGAGGATATGAAGGAGTCGGTACTCTTTTATTTTGAAGGGGTTGATGCTTCCGTAAAAAGCCGTGAAGAGGTGGTGACCTATGAAGACGGCGGCGAGGAATTTGTGGAGGAATTCGATATAAACGATAAGGGTGACAGGAAGGTGGGAATCCTCCTTTCGGGTGATGAGCTTTCGGTGACGGTGGACGGGGTTTTGGTGGCAGACAGGATAGATGTGTCGGATTCCGTTGCTGACAGGGAGAAGCTTTCTTTGATCTGCGGGGTGCCCGATGAGGATTATTCCCAGAGGAATCTGAACGATGATGTTTACGACGGGGTCTTTAAGGAGCTTGCCGTATATGCAGTAAATGAGGGGAATGAAGAAATTTCGTCAAACGGCGGAAAAAAGACGGTTTATGAGTGCTTTGCCGTGGGCAGGTTAAAAAAGAGTGATAAAAGGCTTTCGGAGTATTACGATAATTCGCTTAAGGGCTTTGAGAGATTTAAGGATAAGAACGGACGCTTCTGGAACATGGTCATAAACTGGTTTGTAAAGAATTTGTAAAAAGCGGCGGATCACGGAGGGGAAGGG
>JAGBOJ010000086.1 GCA_017633935.1 Lachnospiraceae bacterium
AATGCCTCCTTTAACCATCTTCAGACCCTCTCCTTTTCCTATTTTAACCAGAATAACGTGGGCTATATCCATGCAAGGGTCATGAGTGATACAGGAAAGATCGGCATGCTTTTTTCATGGAGACTTATGGACATCGTGTGGAACAGCTCTTATATCATATTTATCATCATTGTGATGTTTATCGTAAGTCCGGGGATGGCAGTATATCTTGTCGCGCTTTTACCCGTAACCTTCCTTGTAAGCTGGTTCTTCCAGAAAAAGCTCGTTAAGCTGAACCGCAAAGTGCGCGAAAGCAATGCCCGGATAGTCAGCAATTTCAATGAGGGGATCACCGGTGTCAGGAGCATAAAGACCCTTGTTATCGAAGATAAGATGTCAGGTGATTTTAATAAGGACAGTGAAGCCTACAGAGGCAGTGCCGTTTTTGCAACTCATTACTCCGCTCTTTTTATCTCTGTGATAACCCTCTCCTCCTCCGTCGCTTTATCCCTTGTACTGCATACAAGCGGAAAGCTTGACGCAGACGGCTTTATGCTTATCGGGACCCTTTCGGTATTTATGTCCTATGCCCTCGGCATGATGGAGCCGATACAGAATCTTATAAAGACAATCTCCGCCGTCATTGAGATAAGGGTAAATATCGAGCGCTTCTTAAAGCTTATGAATACCGTGTCGGATGTCGCGGATTCTCCGGAGGTCATAAAGCGCTACGGAGATACCTTTGAGCCGAAGAAGGAAAACTGGGAAAAGCTTTACGGCGACATAGAATTTCAGGATGTATCCTTTCACTATCCCGACGGTGATGAGATGGTCCTTTCACATTTTAATCTCAAGGTGCCGCAGGGCGCCGGAGTAGCTATAGTCGGTGAAACCGGAGCCGGAAAGACCACCCTTGTAAATCTTGTCTGCAGATTTTTTGAGCCCACCGAAGGGCGTGTGCTAATTGACGGCAGGGATGCAAGGCAAAGGTCACAGCTTTGGCTGCACAGCAATATAGGCTATGTCCTGCAGTCTCCCCATCTCTTTTCGGGTACCGTGCGTGAAAACCTGCTCTACGGATGTCCGGATGCCGATGATGAAAAGATAAATGAGGCTCTCAGGCTTGTAAGTGCGGATAAGGTTGTCCAAAAGATAAACGGCGGTCTTGACGGACAGGTTGGTGAAGGCGGCGGAATGCTCTCTACGGGTGAAAAGCAGCTCTTATCCTTTGCCCGTGCGCTTTTAGCCGACCCTGCCATACTTATCCTTGACGAGGCAACCTCCTCCGTTGATACCCTGACGGAAAAGAACATACAAAACGCTATAAAACAGGTAACCAGAGGCAGGACTTCATTTATGATAGCCCACAGGCTTTCTACCATCATACAGGCGGATATGATACTTGTGGTACAGGACGGGAAAATAGTGGAGCAGGGAACCCACGACGAGCTCATGGATAAAGGCGGATATTACTACGATCTGTATACCGCTCAGGCGTTTTAAGCCTTAAATCGAAGCGACAGGATTTGAACCTGCGACCTCTTGATCCCAAATCAAGCGCCCTGCCAAACTGGGCTACGCTTCGAAAGTGCCGCAGAGCTTAAAGCCTTAAGGCTGCGGCATATTAATTCAGTCTTTTTTTCTTAATACCACCGTCTCCTGATTCTTATATATCGAATCTGCGGGGATGACTCCGCGCACACAGGAGGTTGGATATATATTCGTGTTCTTCCCGACCACGGTACCGGGATTTAATACGGTATTGCACCCTACCTCTACATGATCTCCGAGCATCGCCCCGAACTTTTTTAAGCCCGTTTCGATCTTATTTCCGTGCCTGTCCTTTACGGTCACAAGCTGCTTATCGGATTTTACGTTCGATGTGATCGACCCTGCCCCCATGTGGGAATAAAAGCCTAAGATCGAATCTCCGACATAATTGTAATGAGGGACCTGTACATGATTGAATAATATCACATTTTTAAGCTCGGTCGAATTACCCACCACACAGTCATTTCCGACAAGGGCTTTACCCCTGATAAAAGCCCCGGGTCTTACCTCGGTATTTTCACCGATGATACAGGGACCGATTATCGTATTTAAGTCCCATATCTTGGCGGACCTTGCGATAAAAACTTGGTCCCCCCTGTCCTCGTATAAAGACATATCAAGTGACCTTGAAAGCTCCTTTATCAGCTCACCTATACCCGAAAGCGCCTCCCACGGGTAATCAAAGCCGCTTAAATAATCCCCTGCCAGAGTCTCACTAAGGGTATAGAGATTTTTAACGAGCGCCTCCTCCATCATAATATCCGTCATTTTTTATTTACCTCCGCGATATGGTTTAAGTTAGGTGCGACCCTCCCCGAGATATCATTGTTCTTTATCGTATTTACATACCTTGTGACATACTTTTCAAGCGTGGTCCTGTATTCCTCCGGCGTGATCTCGCCGTTTTCGACTCCGGAAAGCCCCTTTTCCCAGCTCGCCGTCATCTTCGGTTCAAGCATGCCCGGAAGAGTCATAAGCACTATCTCATAGATCATCTCACCGAGCTTTTTAGGGGTGAGCACCTGTGTCTTTTTATTAAGGGCAAGATAATTTATCTTGATAAGCTTTTCGATGATACCGGCTCTTGTGGCGCTGGTGCCGATACCCGCGCCCTTTATCTGCGCCCGCAGCTCCTCATCCTCGATAAGCTGACCCGCATTTTCCATCGCAAGCACCATGGAGCCCGATGTATAGCGTTTGGGCGGTGAGGTCTTCCCCTCCTTTATCTCCATCGATGCAATATTTACGATATCTCCCTTATGAAGCCTGTGGATAAGCTCTAAAAGCGCCGCATTATCTGAGGGCTCATCCTCTGCTGTATCCCCCTCATCACTGTCCTCTGCCTCCGTCTGCTTATCCTTTGATGAAACTGCCTTTTTCGGCATTCCGGCTATCTCAAAATAGCCCGGCTCCTTAAGTATCTTTACATTGGCATAAAACCGCTCTTTTCCTGCCTGAAGTGTAAGCGCGGCCTTTTCGTATAAAGCCGGCGGATAAAAAATGCTTAAAAATCTCCTTACTATCAGGTCGTAAATCTTTTTTTGAAGCTCCGAGAGTTTGTTATACATCGAAAGATTTCCGGTAGGGATTATCGCATAGTGATCGGTCACCTTTTTATCATCCACATACCTTGTCTTTTCAAGCCCTTTATAAAGCCCCTCGTCCCTTATCTTTAATACAAATTCCTTTACGGGCTCATATTTATAAAGACCCGAAAGATTTTTGGTGATCTCTCCCGCTATAGCCGTGGTAAGCACCCTTGCATCCGTCCTCGGATAAGTCGTAAGCTTGCTTTCATAAAGGGTCTGTGCCACATCAAGCGTCTCATCGGGACTTATCTTAAACCGCTTTGAGCACTCTGCCTGAAGCTCGGCAAGGTTGAATAACAGCGGAGCGTTTTTATTTTCCTTCTGGATATCCGCCTTAAATACCATGGCGGACTTAAACTCCGCCATTTCCTCAATAAAGGTTCCGGCATCCGCCTTTTCCTTAAAGCCCTTTTCATTATAAAGCTTCGGCGATTCAAAATATGCCGAAGGCTTTAATGCCTTCCACTGTCCGGTAAAGCTGACCCCGTCCTTTTCAAACTGTGCCTCTATCCTGTAAAAAGGAGTTTCGCTAAAATCCCTTATCTCCCTTTCTCTTTTGACCACCATTCCGAGCACACAGGTCATTACCCTGCCTACGGCTATGGCTGAATACTTTTTTGTCCCGGCCTTTTCGTTAAGCATCCTTCCGTATTTAACGGAAAGGGCCCTCGAAAAATTGATACCCATGGAATAGTCCTCTATCCCGCGCATGATACCTGCATTTGCAAGGTTTCTGTAGCTTTCGTAGGGCTTTGCCTCTCTTATCCCGCGCAGTATCTCTTCCTCTGTGGTCGAATCTATCCAGACACGCTTTTCGGACATATCCTCCCTGACACCGGATTTCATGCGGATCAGCTCTTCAATGACCTGACCCTCTCTTCCTGAGTCTCCCGCCCAGAGTACCTCGTCTATATCCTTTCTGTGAAGGCAGCCCTTAACGATCCCGTACTGCTTTTTCACATTCGGGATCACATCATATTTGTATTCCCTTGGTAAAAAAGGAAGATCGCTTAAATTCCATTTCTTAAATCTTATATCGTATGCCTCGGGATAGAGCATCTCAACAAGGTGTCCGACACACCATGTGATGCAGTAAGCTTCGTTTTCTATGACTCCGTCGCCCTTGCCGTTAACCTTTAATATACGGGCATATTCTCTTGCGACAGACGGTTTTTCGGTAATGATCAAGGTCTTGCCCAAAGCACATTTTCTCCGATCTTATCATAGCTTTCGGCGATATGTCCCCTTATCACCGGTGATATCTTCGTGGAAGCCGCCCTCTTAAACACCTCAAGGGCGCCGAAATCCTTTATCCTTGCCATGATGCCGTTATTTGCGGCTTCACTGTCCGATATGGTATTGATGGCTTCCAAAAGCACATCTTCCCCGGGCATCTCGGATAATTCAACCTTTATCCGCCTGAAATCATCCTTAAAGAAGATCTTTATAAGTCTTTTGCACGCCTCCTCCACAAAGGCCGTCTCAACTATAAGGCATATATCCCCGTCCTCATCCGCAGAAACCCTTGCATATGCCGAAAGGAGGTACTGCTCGCCCTTAAAGTCAAGGGTCGAATATCTGTCCGAAAAGAAGCCTGCCGCGATATGATGAACGGTCTTACCCTCTTTGATGTTTACAAAAATCCCCTCTATATCCTTTTCAAAGGATATCTCCGAGATCCCTTCGGTAAAATTATTGTGAACCACCTGCATAAAAAGCGGCATTAGCCCTTCGGACCTGTTTTCAAGCACATAGGATCTGTTATTTATCATCCGTATGAGCCTGCTCTTTATCATACCGCCCTTTTTATCATTGTTCCTTCCCCAGCCGCCATACAAAATCCTGTGCTTTCCGGGCCGGTTTCCGGCAAGGCTTATCTGCGACAAAAGCGCCGAATAAGCATGTATGTCCTCTTCAAGGAAAGGGCTGCACTTATAACCGTTTCCGAAATATCTGCGGGTTATCTCGGTCACCTGGCTTACGGTAAGAAGCTCGTTGCTGCCCGAATTTGTAACGATCACCATATCGTTATCCCTGAATACAAAGCAGTTCTGCTGAAGCATCCCGTTAAACATATAGCTGCCGTCTGCGGGATTTACCCAAAGCTGATAACCGTAGGAAAGCCCGTCTTCGCGTTCGGTCTTTATCTGTGCCTTTGTCGCCTCCGTGATCCACTCCTCCGACACGATCTGCTTTCCTTCAAAAAAGCCTCCGCTTAAATAAAGCTGACCGATCTTTGCCACATCCTCGGGCTTCATAAATAAGCCCCAGCCGCCCTTTGTGATGCCCTTCGGACATCTTTCCCAGAGGTAATCCTCAATATGCAGGGGGTTAAAGAGACGCTCCGATAAAAACTTATCCATCGGCATCCCCGTTATCTCAGTAACTATTGCCGAAAGCACATATGAATTCATCGAATTGTATTCAAATCTCGTACCCGTATTGAAATTTAATGAGGAATCAAAGAAAGCCGACAGCCAGTCGTTTCCCGATGCCGCTCCGCTTTCGTTAAAAGCTATGCCGCTTGACATGGTAAGAAGATTAAAGACCGATATATTTTTAAGCTTAAGGGAATTTAAGAAAGATATCTTTGAGCCGAATACCTCGGTCATTCTGGTATCTGCGGAAAGCTTATCATCATCAATGAGCATCCCTATGGCAAGGCTTGTAATGCTCTTTGCAAGGGAATGCTCGATATGAATCGTATTTTTCGGATAAGGAGCCCATGAACACTCCGCAAATACCCTGCCGTGTCTGAGCATGATAAGATGATGGGGCGCTGCCTTCCTGTTTTTAGAAAGCTCCTTTATGTATGCGGCCACCCTTTCTGACGATACGCCGACACTTTCAGGCGTTACCCGCTTAAAATATAGGCTTTCCTCCGGCGGGAACACCGGTGCCTTTACCTTCTGGGGTTCAAATTCCACCTTGCTTATATTTCCCACGGAACCGTTAAAAAGCTCCATCGCAAGATTCATTACGGCAAGATTTTCTTTAAGTGTAGGCATATATCTCTCCTTATTTTGCCTCAAGGACCTCCCTTTCAAAATCCGCCTCCGACATAGGCTTTCCAAGGAGATATCCCTGTATGTTATCGCAGTTTATCCTTCTCAAAAAATCCATCTGGGCATTATGCTCAACACCCTCGGCTACGGTCTCAAGTCCGAGCCTTCGCACCATATTTACGACAGATTCGGTGATTATGCCGGTGGCATCATCGGTTATCACGGTATCTATAAAGCTCTTATCGATCTTAAGCGTGCTTATCGGAAGCATCCTTAAATACGAAAGAGACGAAAAGCCTGTACCGAAATCGTCAAGTGCCACACCGAGCCCGAACTGCCTCATCCTGTTTACCTTTTCAATGACTTCCTTTGAATTATCTATCAAAACGCTCTCCGTGATCTCGATCTCGATATTTGACGGGTCCACATTTGCGCTTGAGATAAATGTCAGGAGCTCATCGATGAAATTATCCTTTTTAAGCTGGACCGCAGAGATATTTATCGACATTATCCCTTCAAAATTATATTTCTGCATCCATTCCTTAAGCTTGCCCACAGCGGTTTCAATGACCCATTTTCCAATAGCCACGATACCGCCGCTCTTTTCGGCGATCGGAATGAATTTAAGTGGTGAGATAAGAGTCCCGTCGTAATCTCTCCAGCGGATTAAAGCCTCGCACCCTCTCAGCTTTCCGGTCTCGATGTTGTACTGGGGCTGGTAATAAAGCTCAAAGCTTTTTAATAAAATAGCATCCTGAAGCTTCTTTTCCACATCAAAGCTTTCAAGAAACTTCTTCATAAGAGCATTATCAAAGAAATGTATCTTATCCCTGTCCCCGTCCTTTGCCGCATATACCGATATCTCGGCATTCTGCAGAACCGTAAGCCCTGTCAGGCCCGATTCCGGGTAATCCGCCACGCCGACCGTGACTGTCAGGTATACCTGATCCTTATTGCTTAATACAAACGGTTTTTTAAGCCTGTCCTTTATAGTACGAACGATATTTTCAATCGTATCCTTTCCCTCGGGATCATAGATGGACATCACAAACACATCGGTCCCGAAGCGCGCGATCGAAATCTTTTCATCATTAAAGCCGGCAAGAAACTGACCGAAGAGCTGAATGAGCTCATCACCCGCCACCAGTCCCAGCGAATCATTTATCCGCTTGAAGCCGTTAATGTCTATCATGGCGACACGTACCGTCACATTTTCATGTGACGCTCTTTCCACGATCTCGTTTAATTTATCGATAAATGAATACCTGTTAAGGAGTCCCGTAAGCGAATCATAATAAGCCAGAAATTCAAGCTCGTCAAGCTGAAGCCTGTGAGTGGTGACATCCCTGAAGCAAAGGTATTTTTCGGTCACTTCACCGCTTTCATCCCTTACGGCGACGGCTCTGCCTTCAATCCAGCGGCTTCCCTTTTTTATGCAGAATTCCTTTATAAGGCAGTCGCTTGAAGGGTCTTCTCCGATATTTATAAGCCGGTTGATTATATCCAGCGTATCGTCCGTGACAAGCTCAGGTATCCTTAAGACATCCGTATCATCCTTTAACTCCATCCCGAGCACGGCATTAAAATTACCCACTGCCTCAAAATGTCTGTTTTTCACATTGCGATAGCAGCAGGCATAGCCTGAAATATCCGTGAATTTATCAAACACTCCGGCATGCTCATTAAGTTTTTCGTTTAATGAATTAAGCATTTCGAGCTTGAAATCAAGCCCGTCCTCTGCTCTTACCGTTTCCGGCTGCTCTGCATTATTTTCAAGTAGAGTATCCGTCATATCCATTACCCTTGCTTTCAGCGTTTATCAATATATCCCTTCGCCTTAAGAAGCTCTGCACAAAGCACCGCTCCTCCGGCCGCTCCGCGTACCGTATTGTGTGAAAGTCCGACAAATTTATAGTCAAAAATCAGATCTTCTCTGAGTCTCCCTATGCTTATCCCGTAGCCTTTTTCAAAATCCACATCAAGCCTTACCTGAGGTCTGTCATCATCGGTAAGATACCGCATAAACTGTTTCGGTGCCGAAGGGAGCTTGAGTTTCTGCGGTTCTCCCTCATATTCCGTAAGCCTTGCTATAAGCTCATCCTTTGAAGGCTTATTCTTAAAATCCACAAATACCGTAGCCGTATGCCCGTTTAATACCGGTACCCTTATGCACTGGCTTGTGATCACGGGCAGTGCAGCCTTTACTATCCTGTCTCCTTCAATATGACCGTATATCTTTAACGGCTCCTGCTCGCTTTTTTCTTCCTCTCCGCTTATGAAAGGGATCACATTTCCTTCCATCTCCGGCCAGTCCTTAAAGGTCTTACCAGCACCTGATATTGCCTGATAGGTTGAGACCACAGCCCTTTGTACCTCAAATTCCCTCCATGCGTAAAAAACGGGTGCATAGGACTGTATCGAGCAGTTGGGCTTTACCGCTATAAAGCCCCGCTTTGTACCCAGTCTTTTTCTCTGGGCTCCGATTATATCCGTATGCTCCGGATTTATCTCGGGTATTATCATCGGTACATCATCGGTCCAGCGGTGCGCCGAATTATTGGATACCACGGGAGTTTCTGTCCTTGCATACTCCTCCTCTATCCTTCTTATCTCATCCTTTGACATATCCACGGCTGAAAAGACGAAGTCTATACCGTCAACAACCGAGTTCACATCGCTTACATCCTTAACGACAATATCCTTTACACCATCCGGCATCGGCGTATCCATTTTCCAGCGGCTCCCCACGCATTCCTCATAGGTCTTTCCGGCACTCCTCGGACTTGCCGCGATGGTTTTGACCTCAAACCACGGGTGATCCTCAAGAAGCGAGATGAACCTTTGTCCGACCATTCCCGTTCCGCCTAAAATCCCGACTTTTAATTTTTCCATAATATATCCCCTCCTGCTAATATAAACTTA
>JAGBOJ010000087.1 GCA_017633935.1 Lachnospiraceae bacterium
AATTAACCCAGATTTTGTCAAGGTTTTCCGCCGAGATCACCCATGTACCATCATCATCATAAGACCACCCTTCTTCTATTGCCCCTTCATCCGGCACATATAAGCCCGCGGCAGCCTCCTCTTCATCCGCCAAAGAAACCGACGGCTCAGCTGCATTACCTGTATCACCGCTGTTACCTGATACACCCTCTGCTTCAACGTCCGCACTGCTTACGGATACCACATCATTTTCAGAGACAGCCCCGTTTCCGGATACCCCGTCATTTTCACCGGTGCCCTCATTTCCTGATACAACGGTATCATTATTCATGTTTTCTGACACAATCGCAGTATCGTTATCTCCGGCAGCACCTTCTGCAGGGTAAAACACCTCTGTGCCGGGTGTTTTATCCGTTTCCTGTGAAGTGGCTGCACCGGCACCTGACACGCTCTCAAATGCAAATACAGGCACATAAAGTGTTTGTGACAGCATTGTTGCCGTAAGCAGCAGCGCCGTGATCTTTTTTACAGCAGCTATTCTCCCTTTTACCATAATTCTCCTCCCTTATCCCTTGTCCTGAACTCCTTTAAGCAGATTATAGGTTTCCCTGTAGGTAATGCTTCGCCCGTAGTTAAGCAGATATTCCACATCCTCAAAAACTTCTTTGTTTTCAAACAGCTCATATAACCACGGCGCGTACCTGTTACCGCTCCCTTCTTTTAATTCCTCCATAAAATCCTTTAAGGTCTTCCCCCTGTTATAGCTTCTGCCTACCGTATCTGTCGCCGCATCCATGCAGTCTGCGCAGAGCACTATATCTATCACAGTTTTATAGTGGCTTTCTGCTGTCTTAAAATCATAAGGATACCCCTTTGAATCGTCATGCCACTTATGATGCCCCAACGCCACATCCGCATATCTTTTTGTAGACTCATGCTTTTTTAACAGCTCATAGCCTGTCATCGGATGGGTTTTTATGATATTGAATTCCGAATCCGACAGCTTCCTTCCGTACACGAATATAGTATCTATTATGGATATCTTTCCGAAATCGTGACAAAGCGCGGCATGATAGGTGTAGCTTATGATCTCATCCTTTTTCTCAATGACATCCTCCCTTGTCTTACATCCCGGAAAGCCGGTAAAAAGCTCCGGTCTGAGCCTTAAGATATGATAGGCAAGCCTTTCGGATATCTGCCCTACCATCCTTGAATGCACATATGTGGGCGGATGGAAGGCTGCCAGACACTGCAGCACAAAATCCTCAAAGCCCACTCCGCTCGGTATCTCGGTAAACCGTTCGATCACCTGGGAAAAATATTCAAGCATAAAGGAAAGCGCACCGTTATTGGGTATACGAAAGGCATAGGCACTTAAGTTCAGATATATCCTCTTTAAGAGCATAAGCTCCTTTGAACTCATATGCTCCTGTCCCAATATGCATATTATCTCAAGCGGCAGGAGCACATTATAGTATGTTCCCTCGGTATTAAAGTCCAGCTTGTCTCTGCTTTCATACAGTTCAACGAGCCTGTCCCTGTATTCCTCCCTGCCAAGCCTCCCTGCAAGATAATGGCACCTTAAAGCGTTTACAGGCACAAAGCCGTAGCCGATTATATCCTTAAAGGCATCTGAAGCCACCTCACACAGCTTTTCAAGCTCATCCGCCCTTTTATCTATCTTTTTAAGCTGCTCTGAATTAAACCCCCTTGCATTATTTATGTCAGTGCATTGAAGGTAGTATTCAAGATTGCGGAAGGTGAAATAATCCCAGTCAAAATCCGGTACGGCCTCGTGATAAAACATATCGCTGGCAATATTCATCATCATATCAAGGATATCGAGATTATTTTGATTTGCCTCCTCATTCCCGGCAAACCGTTCATAAAACGATGTCATAAAGCGGGAGTCGGTAAGGACGATATCTCTGGATTCCATATCGGGTATCGTCAAAAAGATTTCCTTATCGAGCATTTCATGAAACTGTTTTCCGATGGCTATCCCCTTATTCCTGTAAGCCTCGCTTATATGGGGATTCGTGGTTATCCTCTCGGTCATATTCATCATGGAATAGCAGACTATCAGCTGCTCATCCATCCGTTTTATCTTTTTGGTGATATCACTGTCCTGCCCTGATTCCCTTAAAAGCCGGTCGGCGATCAGTGCAGCTATGGGGAGATCAAGATTTTCAAAATCCTCATCATCCCCCGCCACATTCAGCAGAAGGTCCGCAAGCTTTTCCATCTCTAAGGCCGCCTCTTCATCAAGGCAGCCTTCGGATTCCAGCAGAGGATAAAGCTCCTTATCAAGCATTTCCCTGTTGATCGCGGCAAGCTCGCCGATCTTCTGAAAATTACACTTAAGTCTTTCACTGTAGGTATCCGCGTCGTCAAACTTATTTATATTTGGTGATGAAAGAGTACGGATCACTGACATCCTCTGTGCATAGTCCGCAAACTCTTCCTTAATGGTTTTAATGTCCATCAGCATATCTCCCCGGATAGCAGTCCTTAAATTTAAATATAAGTTTATATATTATATCACAGATTGCACTGAAATAAAAACAATCACGCACAAAAAAACGATCCCGCAAAAATGCGGGACCGCCTTTTTTACATCTTTATTTATTCAAGTGTTCCGTACATGAAATACCAGTATCCGTAAGGTGAATGCCATGTATTCTTGAGATTGCTCTTCTGAAGCCAGAAGTCATTGTAGTAGGCCACGGGAGCCATTGCAGCGTCATTAAGCGCTACCTGCTCTGCCTCGTGAAGCTTCTCATAATGCTCCTTAAGGTCTGTTGTCGTCCTTGCGGCATCAACAGCCTTGTCGAAATCAGGATTTGAATACTTGCCGTCGTTATTTCCGTTTCCGGTCTCAAGAAGGTTGATCATGTTTGAAGGATCATCCCAGTCATAAACCCATCCGTTTCTGGCCACATCAAAGTTGCCGGCACGCCTGTCTGCGGTAACGGTCTTCCACTCCTGGATATTAACCGTCATAGTGATACCGAGCTCGCTCCATGCACTCTGAAGGTACTCTGCAACCGCCTTATGATATCCGGCATCGTTTGTAAGATAAGAGATCTCGGGGAAGCCCTCTCCATTAGGATAGCCTGCCTCTGCAAGCAGCTCTTTGGCCTTTTCAAGGTCAGCATCATAATTTGAGATATCGAAGTGATCTCCGTATTTCTCCCTTGTCACATCCTCAAACGAAGAACCCTCTGCCTCATCCGAAACACCGGGTCCTACAAAGTTTGTAGCCGGTGAATATGTTCCCTGCATGATGGTTCCTGCCACATAATCCCTGTCGATTGCAAGTGAAAGTGCCTCTCTTACCTTCGCATCGGTAAACGGCTCCTTCTGGGTATTAAAGGTCACATAGTAGGTACCCATAATAGGCTCTACGGAAAACTCGGGATTTCCTTCAAGTGAAGGTATCTCCTCTGTGGGAACATCCTTTATCATATCAAGGTCACCGTTCTGGTAAGCAGAATATGCCGCATTTGAGTCCTCGATAAGATTCCACACGATAGTATCAAATGTGATGTTTGCGGCATCCCAGTAATTGGGATTCTTTGTAAATACGATCTGTGCTCCGTCGGTATACTCCGTCATATAGTAGGGACCGTCAGTGATGTAGGTCTCGGGATTTGTGGACCATGCCTCTCCGTTAGCCTCGATAGTTGCCTGCTGTACGGGAACCATTACGGCGAAAGCACATATCTTGTCAAAGTATACGCAGGGATTGTTGAGTTCGACAACAAATGTCTGCGGATCGGGAGCAGATACAGCAAGCGCATCGATATTTCCGGCCTCTGCCTCCTCATAGCCCTTCACATAGTTTAAGAGGTCATATCCGTAAGGTGCAGCCGTATTGGGATCTGCCACCCTCTTCCATGAATAAACGAAATCATCGGCTGTAAGGTCTGAACCGTCTGACCACTTAAGACCGTCCCTTAAATGGAAGGTCCATGTAAGTCCGTCATCGGAAACCTCATAGGATTCTGCAAGACCCTCAACCACATTGTTGTCCTTATCAAACTTCAAAAGGCCCTCAAATGCATGAAGTATCATGTTTGCACCGTCTACCGCCGAGTTAAGCGCCGGATCGATGGTCTCGGGTGAAGGTCCCACCTGTACATTAAGAGTGCTGCCATCAGCTGTTGTCTCAGCCTTTGCAGATGCGTCCGCTCCGCCCTCATCCGAGCCGGCAGCAGCTTCTCCCGCCGCACCTTGTGCAGCACCCGATGCCGCACCTGACTGTCCGCAGCCCGAAAGCATGATCGAAGCTGTCATAACAGTTGTTAACAATATCGCAATGCTTCTTTTCATAATAATCTCCTCCTTTATTAAAGAATTAACATATATAACCAAAACCGCTCATTGAATACGGCTTTAAGTTATCACCAGTTTCATGTTGCCCTTATTGCTTTTTTCCACCAGATCCCTGTGATGACAGGCACAGAAATGCCCTTCGGAGATCTCCTCAAATTCAGGAACCTTTTTACTGCAGAGTTCATCCGCATAGGGACATCTTGTACAGAAAGCACAGCCTGTCGGCGGGTTTAAGGGACTCGGCACATCACCTTCAAGTATTATCCTCTTTGACTGCCTGGCTGTCCTGGGATCGGCAACCGGCACCGCGGATATGAGTGACTTTGTATAGGGGTGCCGGGGATGAAAGATAAGTTCCTCAGACTCCGCCAGCTCAACCATATGTCCGAGATACATAACCCCTATCCTGTCAGATATATGATTAACCACAGAAAGGTCATGGGCTATAAAAAGATAGGTCAGCCCCAGTTCCTTCTGAAGCTCTTCAAACATATTCACGACCTGTGCCTGTATCGAAACATCCAGCGCCGAAACAGGCTCGTCGCATACGATAAATTCAGGGTTTACCGCAAGAGCCCTTGCTATCCCGACCCTCTGGCGCTGTCCGCCCGAAAACTCATGCGGATAACGGTTGGCATGCTCCGAATTAAGTCCAACTCTCCTTAGAAGCTCAATTATCCTGTCATAGCGTTCGTTTTTGTCCCTGCAGAGCTTATGGATGTCTATAGCCTCACCTATTATATCACCGACCGTCATTCTCGGATCGAGTGAGGCGTAAGGGTCCTGAAACACTATCTGCATCTTCCTTCTGTAAGGAAGCATATCCGCTTTCTTTTTTGTCTCACTGTCAAAAAGCACATTTCCGTCGTATACTATCTTTCCGGAGGTCGGCTCGACAAGCCTTAAAATGGATCTTCCGGTCGTGGTCTTACCGCACCCCGACTCTCCGACCAGTCCGAAGGTCTCTCCCTTTTTTATCGTAAAGCTGACACCGTCCACAGCCTTTACAACATTTTTTGAGCCTGCGACGGGAAAATGCTGTTTAAGCTCTTTAATCTCAAGCAGGTTCTCGCTCATCTTACTACCTCCTTGCCCTCATTAAGCTCAAACTTTTTCTTCTCCTGCAGCCAGCACCTTGAATAATGCTTTCCGTTTATAAACCTGTTCTGACTGTCCTGTGCCACCGTCTCAAATTCCGTGCTCCCCGGCTTTCTTTCAAGACATATCTTCATGCACGAATCGCACCTCGGTGCGAACGGACAGCCCCCCGGAGGATTTAAGAGATCCACCGGCTGACCCTCTATCGGCACCAGCTTTGAATATTCCTTTTCCTGGAATTTGGGGATCGACTTTAACAGTCCCTTGGTATACTCATGCTGCGGGTTATAGAAAATGTCATCAGTCGTACCGTACTCAACTATCTCACCGGCATACATCACGGCTATATTGTCACACATCGAAGCCACAACGCCGAGATCGTGGGTTATAAGTATTATACCCATCTTAAGCTTATTTTTAAGATCGTTCATAAGCTCAAGGATCTGTGCCTGTATCGTAACATCAAGGGCGGTCGTGGGCTCGTCCGCAATAAGGAGCTTCGGCTCGCAGGCAAGAGCTATGGCGATCATCACCCTCTGTCTCATACCTCCGGAAAGCTCGTGCGGATACTGTCTTAAACGCTTATCGGGCTCGTTGATCCCCACAAGTGTCAAAAGCTCCTTAGCCCTTTCCTTTGCCTGTGCCCTTGTCTTATCCCCGTGTACCATAACGGCTTCTTCGATCTGGTTTCCTATCGTATAAACGGGATTCAGTGAGGTCATCGGGTCCTGAAAGATTATGCTTATCTCCTTGCCCCTTATCCGTCTTATCTCCTTTTCCGTCATCAGATCCATGCGATGTCCGTTAAAATTGACCTCGCCGCCAAGTATCTTTCCGTTATCTGCGGTAAGACCCATAAGCGAATAAGCGGTAACGGATTTTCCGGAGCCTGACTCCCCGACTATGCCAAGGACCTCTCCCTCCTTCATCCTTATCGAAACATCGTTAAGCGCCTTCACCTCTCCTGCGGGGGTAAAGAAAGAAAGCTTTTCATGCTGAATATCAACCAAATATCCTTCCATGCCGCACCCCCTATCTCTTCATCTTGGGGTCGAAGGCATCACGCAGTCCGTCGCCCAAGAGGTTAAAGCTTAAGATTATCACAAATATCATAAACGCCGGTGCAAAAAGCTTTTCCGGATATGTCTGAAGTCCGTTTAAGGCGTTTGAAGCAAGGGAGCCGAGTGAGGGCATGGGAGCCTGCACACCGAGTCCCAAAAAGCTTAAGAACGATTCCGTAAATATAGATGACGGTATCTGTAAAGTCGTGGTCACTATCAATGTTCCTATGCAGTTTGTTATCAGATGCTTTTTTATGATCCTGCCGTTTGTGGCACCGAGCGCCTTTGCCGCCGTAACATACTCATTCTGCTTTAAGACCATGATCTGTCCGCGCACTATACGCGCCATTCCCACCCAGTAAAGCAGCGCAAAGACAAGGAACATCGATACCATGTTCGGTCCGAGCGCCGTTATCCAGCCGAAGCCCGGAACCTTTGAAAGATTCTGCAGCGGGAATTTAAGAACCTGCGCCAGAAGGATTATTATGAGAACATCCGGGATTGTATAAAGCACATCCACTATCCTCATCATTATCATATCGGTCTTTCCGCCGAAATATCCGGCAACCGCCCCGTAGACGGAGCCTATTATAAGGATCAGCACCGAGGCTATGATACCGACGGTCATCGACACTCTCGCACCGACCAACACCCTTATCGTGTAATCCCTGCCGTTCTGATCGGTCCCCAGAAAATGGGGAAAGACGCTCTCGCCTGCCTCCATGCGCTCTATTTCCTTTTCGGAATACTCCATGGGTCCTAAACGCTCCGAGCCCTTCATCTGCTCCTCATAGGCATACGGATAAAACACCGGCACTATAAATGCCAGAATGATTATCACGACCACGACCACAAAGGCTGTCATGGCTATCCTGTTTTTCCTGAAACGCCTGAACCCGTCCTTCCAGAAGCCGACGGATTCGCGCATTATCACAAGCGACTCTTTTTCATCCGCCGTAGCGGGCACAAAGTCGTCTACATTAAGCTGCATTGACAGGGGATTTTTCTTGGTATCCAACTTGAAGCGCCCTCCTTTACTTTAATTTGATACGCGGGTCAATGAACGCGTATGCGATGTCGACTATAACATTCATAAGTATTATGAAGCACGCAAGGAATATCGTGGTCCCCATGATGAGCGGATAGTCTCTTGAAGGGATCGCACTCACAAATTCATGCCCCAGTCCCGGGATCGTAAAGATCTTTTCTATGATAAAGCTTCCTGTCATAAGGGATGCGAGCAGCGGTCCGAGATAGGTCACTACCGGCAGTATCGCATTCCTTAAGGCATGCTTGAATATCGCCTTAAATGTCGACACACCCTTTGCCCTTGCCGTCCTCATATAGTCCTGTCCGATGACATCGAGCATGGATGAGCGCATAAGACGGGCTATATAGCTTGTGGGATAAAGCGCCAGTGCAGCCACGGGCATGATATAGCTTACCGGGTCATCAAGTCCCAGCGACGGAAGAAGCTTCAATTTTACCGAAAGAACATACATCAGTAATGTGGAACTCAAAAAAGACGGGATCGCTATCCCCGCTGTGGAAAATACGATTATGATATTATCAACTATTTTCCCTCTGTGATATGCCGCCACCGATCCCAGCGGCACTCCGAAAAATACCGCCACCAGGACCGCAAGCCCTCCCAGCCTTGCAGAAACCGGGAATTTATTGCGTATTATATCATTTACGGTAAAGCCCCTCTTTTTAAGCGACATTCCCATATCACCGTGAAGCAGGTCACCCATATATGTCAGATACTGCACAAATAACGGTTTATCAAGTCCGTATTTTGCCTCCATTGCCGCCTGTGCCTGCGGCGTTACCGCCTTTTCCGCAAGAAAAGGACCTCCCGGTACAAGATTCATGATAAAAAAAGTGAGTGAAGCCACGACAAATGCCGTGATCACACCGAATAATACCCGTTTTACGATATATTTCACCATAACGGTCACATCCTTTTTTTAGCTCTGTTAAGCCTCGTTTTCAACATTTCCTGTTTCTTTTGCAAAAACAACTCTTCTATTATATGACATTCCGGAAAGTTATTCAATTACTATTTTTTACGTCGTTTCATATCGTTTCGTATTATTTCATACGCCGTTTCGTATCAATTCCTTTTTCCGGTCCCTGCTTAACTGCTTTATCGCATATTCGCGTTTCATAGCCTCGCCTTTTGTCGCAAATTCCTCGTGATATATTATCCTTACCGGTGTCCTCGTCCTTGTGTACTTTGCACCTTTTTTTGAATTGTGGGCATCCTCTCTTTTTTTAAGGTCTGTCGTAAAGCCGGTGTAGTATGTGCCGTCGCTGCATTCGGCGATGTAGGCGTAAAATTTTTTGATCATCCGTCAATACCCCGTCTGCTTGCAGATCACGACAAAACGCCCGTTATCCTGCTCGTAGTCGCATGTTGAAAGAAGGAGCAGCCGGTCTCCCCACTGTGCATTCACTCCGGTTTCGTACATTGACAGCGCTTTTATATTCTCCACTCCCGTCATAAAATCATATTCATTTTCGGGATCGATAAAATCATAATATCTGAAACCTATGTCGGTATCCGTATATACCTTCGACTCAAAAGCCGCCATTACCGTATAAGTACCGTAATCGTAGATCGTATTGAAGGTGACGGTCGGGTGGCTTTTACAGAATGCCTCGCTTTTATATTCGTCCAAAGACCCGAACATTTTACCGGACTTCATATTATGCCCGTAGATTATATAATTTACGGTCGGCTTTATGACGTCACACCTGTCATCCATAAAAAGTGTTCCGTTTTTATCCTCCTGCTGGTCAAAATTGTGATCCAAGTAGTATTCCCCGTTTCCGTATAACGATTTCATGACCGGATAGTTTATATCAGTACCGGGTATCGATATCCAGCCTATTATATTCTGGTTCCTGTATAAAAGCGATTCAAACTCCGGCAGTACCGTAGGCTGCCAGTCAACCTCCTCAGCCGTTACACGCTTTTCATTTTCATTGATCGGCACCACCTCGTGGGCATTTTCGGGTGCTTCAATCCTTGTCGCAAGACTGTCCACATTATCCTGCGTCCGTTTCATCTGATAATAATACCAGCCCACATATCCGAAGCTTATAAGCGCTATAACAATACATATTATTCTGATTACGGTGTTTTTCATTTTCTTCTCTTGCAAAAACCCTGACCCATACATAAAGGTCAGGGTTTTTTATTATTCTATTTTTAAATTCTCCGTTACTATTCCCAAAGCTTCGAGCTTTGCCTTTGCCAGTTTCAGTTGATAATCCAATTCTTTATCCCTGTCTACAGCCGTCTTAAGACGTTGAAGATTAGAATAATTGTCTATCAAAAGTGTAGCCTGTTCTTTTTCGGTCATTTCAACTACCTCCATTTTATCACTCTCCATTCAAATAACCGTCAGCAGATCCGCCACTTCCTTACGCTTTGGAGCGTTCGGTTCCTCTGCCGGATGCCCTAAGGCTACCAGAGCCGATACCGACTGTCCTTCGGGAAGCTTTACTATCTCACGCACCTTATCCTCGTCGTAGATACCCATTATAACCGTACCAAGCCCCGCCTCATGTGCCGCCAGACAAAATGCCTCTGTTTCAATACCTGCATCAAAGGACTGCCAGTGGGTTTCCTTTGAGGTTGAAAATGATCCGTCTCTTTCATATCCGGCTCTTTTATCCACCGTAGCGATTATTATAAGCGCCGGAGCTCCGTTAATGATATTTTTGTTGCCTTCAAAGCCCATTACGGCATCTTCGGCTATCTTTGATTTTACCGCCTCATCAAATACGGCCACAAATCTGATACTCTGTGAATTCTTCCATGTGGGCGCAAAGCGGGCAACCTCCACAAGGTTTTCCACATCAGCCTGCGCAATCTTCTCATCCGTAAACTTCCTTATGCTGCGTCTTTCTTTGATACATTTGAGTGCGTCCATAAAAATACCTCCTTATAAGATTATTACCTGCATACGATATTGATTATCTTTCCCGGTACATATATCTCTTTTACGATATTTCCCGTAAGCTTGTCCTGTACTGCCTTCTTACCTGCCTCGATCGCCTCCTCCTTAGCGGCATCGACCGGAATGCTGACCGTAGCGCGCAGCTTTCCGTTTATCTGTACGGCGATCTCCTTTGTATCCTCTCTCATCTTCGACTCATCTGCCACGGGCCATTTCTGTGAAAACACCGAATCAGTATGTCCCAGATCCCTCCAGAGCTCTTCTGCGATATGGGGCGCAAAGGGTGCCAAAAGCACGGTAAAGGTCTCGACCGTTTCTTTATCTATCCCGCCGTTTCTTGATAGCTCTCCGAGCTTATTGTTAAACTCCATAAATCCCGACACAACAGTATTTAACGAGAATGAATCAAGCCTTGAGGTTATGGTATGAATGAGCTGATGACGCAGCCTCTCAAGCTCCTCTGTAGGCGCGATGAACTTATCCATATTATCCTGTGCAAGATTCCAGAATTTTGCAAGAAATCTGTACACTCCGTCAATTCCCCTGTCGTCCCACTCCGAATCCAGTGCCGGAGGACCCACGAACAGCTCGTAAAGCCTCAACGAATCACAGCCGTAGTCCCGTACAAGATCATCGGGTGAGATCACATTTCCCATGGACTTTGACATCTTAACGCCGTTCTTTCCGGTGACCATTCCCTGATTGAAAAGCTTCTTAAAGGGCTCGTCAAATCCAACCACTCCTATATCGTAGAGGAACTTGGTATAAAATCTTGAATAGAGAAGATGGAGCACGGCATGCTCCACACCGCCGATATACATATCGACCGGCAGGTACTTATCCGCCTTCTGCCTGTTTACGAGCTCCTTATCATTCTTATTATCCACATAGCGCAAGAAATACCATGAAGAACCGGCCCACTGGGGCATCGTGTTCGTCTCCCTTTTGGCATCCTTTCCGCACTTCGGACATTTGCAGTTAACCCATGAATCGATCGCTGCAAGCGGTGATTCTCCCGTGCCCGTAGGCTCGTATTTTTCAACATCCGGAAGCCTTAAGGGAAGCTCCTCTTCCGGAAGCGGCACGTTTCCGCAGTCCGGGCAGTGTACGATGGGGATCGGCTCTCCCCAGTACCTCTGTCTTGAAAATACCCAGTCACGGAGCTTGAAGTTCTTCTTTGCCCTTCCGAAGCCCTTTTCTTCAACGATATGGGGTGCTTCAAGCTTAAGCTTTGATGACTCCATTCCGTTCCACTCGCCGGAATTTATCATGATACCGCTTGCCTCTGTATAAGCTTCGGTCATATTTTCGATCTCTTTTCCGTCCTTTGCTATGACCTGAATGATCGGGATATCGAATTTCTTTGCAAACTCAAAGTCCCTGTCATCATGCGCCGGCACACACATTATCGCGCCGGTTCCGTAATCCGCAAGCACATAATCGGAAAGCCATATCGGGATCTTTGCCCCGTTTAAGGGGTTAACGGCATAGGTTCCGGTGAACACGCCGGTCTTTTCCTTGTTCTGAAGACGGTCCACATTCGATTTATTTGCCGCATCGCTTATATATTTATCAACCGCCTCTTTTGTCTTATCGGTAGCCAGTGAAGCTGCCATCGGATGCTCGGGCGCAAGGACCATAAACGTGGCTCCGAAAAGCGTGTCGGGTCTTGTGGTGTAGACAGTGATCTTATCGTCTCTCCCGTCTATCTTAAAATCGACCTCGGCGCCGTAGGAACGACCTATCCACTCAGTCTGCATTTTCTTTACCTTCTCCGGCCAGTCAAGCTTATCAAGATCATCAAGCAGCCTGTCTCCGTATTCCGTGATCTTTAACATCCACTGCTTAAGATTCTTCTTCGTGACCTCGGTATGGCAGCGTTCGCATTTTCCGTCCACTACCTCCTCGTTTGCAAGTCCGGTCTTACAGGAAGGACACCAGTTTATCGGCATCTCCTTTTCATAGGCAAGACCTTTTTTAAACATCTGTATGAATATCCACTGTGTCCACTTAAAAAAGTCGGGGTCCATGGTGTTTACTTCCATATCCCAGTCATAAAGCGAAGCGATCTGGTTGATCTGCCTCTTGATATTCTTAACATTTTCCGCTGTGGAGATCGCGGGATGTATCCCGTGCTTTATGGCGTAATTTTCCGCAGGAAGTCCGAAGGCATCCCAGCCCATAGGGTGGATCAGATAATAACCGTTCATCAGCTTATAGCGGCTCCATACATCGGAGATAACATATCCTCTCCAATGCCCTACATGCAGCCCGTTTCCGGAAGGATAGGGGAACATATCAAGACAGTAATATTTGGGCTTTTTGCCGTCATCGACATTGACCGGATGCTCCTCCCATTCCTTTGTCCATCTTTGCTCTATCTCCTGATGATTATAAGATTTTGACATTTTTTCATATCTCCTCTGTTTTCATTTAAAACAATATATATCTTATTTCTTTAAGTCCTTCTTGTCAAATGTAACGTCACTCAACCGTATACCGGCTCATTATCCGCTCAACCTCCTGCCCTGCTTCGTTCAGTCTTGCAGCCGGAATATGCGAAAAATACCCGATAAGCTCCTCATCGAACTGCGTGCCGGCATCCATTTTAAGTATTGCCAGTGCATCCTCCCTCGTTCCCGTTGGCTTGTAGGAGCCGCCCATTATTATCGAGGAGTATGTATCCGTGATCGCAATGATCCTTGCTTCGACGGGTATCTCATTACCCTTTAGCTTATAATACCCTTTCCCGTCTATCCTTTCGTGATGGTATTTTATCCATTTTGCCACATTCTGAAGTCCCTCTATCTGCGAGAGCATCTTCTCCGTCCTGTCGGTATGGCTTCTTACGAGCAGCATTTCCTTCTTTTCAAGCTTTCCGGCTTTATTCAATATCTCATCCGGTACGGCAAGCTTTCCCACATCTCTTAATAAAGCCCCGTACTTTAAGTCATCCTCATTTATCTTAAGCTTCCAAAAAAACGGCAGATAGTCATAGAAGCATTCCGTCAAAAGAAAAACATGCATGCCGCTTGCCGCGATATGCGGTCTGTCCGATAAAAGTATCGCAAACAGGGATCTCGTGATCTCAAAGTTGTGATCCTTGTTTTTTCTGCTCCTTATCAAAGCGTATGTTACAAGTGCCGCTAAAAGCACTGCAAGTATTATGATAATGATGGTTTCAGGTGTCATACAAGCTCCTTATTCAAAAAAGACCATCTGATGTTTTCCCGCTTCCTTAGCCTTGTACAGGGCTCTGTCGGCTTTCATGTAGGCATCATCGATATCAATATCATCTTCCTTTACTTCATAGATCCCGACCGAGGAATGCAGGCCGTCAAGCTCACCCATCCGGATGGCACTTAAGGCATCAAGTATCCCCTGCACCTCTTCCCTTACGATCTCCCTGTTAAGCCTTCCCCTTAAAAGCACGATGTACTCATCGCCTCCGAGTCTTCCGGCTATAGATGCCTCCTCCTTTAAGGCCCTGTTCTGAAACGTCCACTTTTCGCCGAAATCTATGTTAAAGCCGTCAAGAAGGGTTTTGCTCATTATCTGGATCGCCTTATCCCCCATCTGATGTCCCAATCTGTCGTTGATCAGCTTAAAGCCGTCCAGATCAAAAAGACAGACCGCCATATAATCATCATGCGGTGCTTTAAGGATCTCTCTTGCCATCATAAAAAACCTGCCTCTGTTTAAGAGTGATGTAAGGGAATCAAAGCTGCTTTTTACTTCAAGATCGTTCTGTATATCAACATTTTCGTAATAAATAACAAAATGCGATATCCTTGTATGCTGAAAGGCATAATGAAGGATAAATGCCAGTATCAGGCATATTACGATATTATAAAGATCCACATAGAAAATGGACATGGGCTTGAACACATACGAGCTGTAAAGTAAAACAGCACTGCTTATCACCAGCACAAATGAGACGACAAGAAAAGTTTCAATGTAGGAAAGCGAAAGCACGACCAGCATTACCGGGTAGATCACTGCTGCCATATACGGCTGCATCACGGAGGTATATATACCGAAGGAGGCTATCATAAGAACATTAAGCAGCATTGCAAGCCTTACCTCAAGCTCCGAATGATCCTTCTTAAGCCGCATCCAAAGCTCCATAATGAGCGCGGCAAAAAAATATACCACATATAAAAGCCTGTTACCGGTCATTACCGCAAACAGACTCACATAAGAGACCGAGAACATAAAAACGCATATTATGGCAAGCCATATGTTTAAGATATTTACATGCTTTTTATTTGTATCAAACACAAGCTCTTTGCAGTTTTTATAAGTTTCCCTGCTGTAACCGTAGTAATTCAGGCTTTCAAAATTCATTTTACTATTTCCTCCAGCATGCTCTGCGCGGCGTGCAGTCCCTCATCCACCGTCTTTTGTCCGCCTATCATCTTTTCCATTTCCTGACCGAGTACAGTGTAAAATTCCGGCCACTCAACCATTATCGGCCTGTATACCCCGTTTTCGAGTGCGTCGCATACAGCGGTATACTGGGGATACTGTTCTGTGACCTCTTTATCCCTTAAGGAAGAATACCTGCAGGGAACGCCGCCTGAGGGTATCGTTTCCTTCTGCACATCCTTATCCATAAGGTATTTTAAGAGTTCGACCGCGATATCCTTTTTAGATGAGTTTGCGGGGATCCCAAGTGTCCATATCCCGTATACGTTTGCATTATAGGCTACGCTGCCCTTTGTCTCCTTCCCGCTGAGTGCCATGTAATCTGCCGCGGATTTTTTCGCGGGCGTGTACCAGCCCGGCCAGCCCACAGCCATGGTTGCGGCATTATTGGCTATCGCCATCACAAGATTATCCCTTGACTCGGCCTTTCCGGTCGAAATAAGCTCAATATAGAATTCAAGCGCCTTCTTAAATTCAGGTGTTTCCACCGTGGGGTTGTTATTTTCATCTACGACCCACCCTCCGAAGGACAGGAGCACCGGCAGAAAATCCACCACATAGTTGTTGTTGGAGTCTCCCCTGTACATAAAGCCGAGGTTTCCGATCTGCTGTGACTTTTTGCAGATTGCAAGCACATCCTCCATGGACTGAAGATCCTCCACATCATATCCTGCCATTTTTATCAGGAATTTGTTATATAATAAAACCGTAACATTTCCGTAATAGGGCGTAAGGTAGATATCCCCGTTGTAATAGCACACCTCTGTGGTTGCCGGAATGATATCGTCATCAAACTCATAGCCAAGCTCACTTAAATCCGCCAGCACATTACCGTTTGTATATTCGGCCATCCATGAGCCGTCCACCATGCAAAGATCATAGGTGCCGTCCGTATGCTGGGCATCATTGGTGACCAGAGAATGAAGGTCGTCCTCAGAAAGCTTTAATACATTGCAGTGCACCTGATATTTTTCTTCAAAGGCCGGCAGACACTCTTCTATGACATCAGCATAAATCCCCTCCCTTAAAGCGAGGTTGATCACCGGAAGATTGTCGTCTATATTGTTTTCTTTTTTTTCCGAGCACGCTGTAAGCAGTGACCCCGCAATAAGGATCAGAGCAAGTGCCGTACAGATCATCTTTTTCATCACCTTTTATTGTATCAAAACCAATACAATTATTCCACCCTCCTGTAAATTTCTTCTGCGCTTGTCTGCCTTACAAGCTCATAATTGGAAAATACATAATCCCGCACATCTTCATCATCAAATTCCGCCATATGCTCCGATATGATCCACTTCGGCTTTCTCACTGTAAGATAAGCCATCACGTTTTCCTTTATCTGCGGATCAAGATGCAGGAAATAAGGAAGATTTACGGAATACTTATTCATCGGAAGCGACCTGTTTATCTCGTAATAGATCATCCCCGACTCCAGATTATATACTTCCTCCCTTTCGTAAAACGGAATAAATTCATATGTATCTATGCAGCCCTCGTAATACACATCCCCCGGATACCTTAAAAACATCAGATTCTCCGACAGCTTGTCCCTTGCGGGACCAGCATAGCTAAAGGCAATGAGCAGTATAAGCCCCTCAAGCAGCATCAGCTTTTTTAATTCATCCTTACCTCTTTTTACCCTGTTATAATAAGAAAATCCCTCAATGAGCATGATCACAAATACCGCTATCTCCGTGATAAAGTAATAGGTGTAGGGCGTACCGAGGTGAAGGGCTGCGTAGGTTATCACCGAAAGCAGTATGAGGAATATCTTTATATGCTCTTCCTTTTTATCGTCATATTTTAACAGTAATCCGGCGATCAGTCCCGTAATACAGATCGCAAGATTTTTTTCCCACTCTATCGAGAACTTTTCGTAATAGTCCGTAGAACGCTTAAACGCAAACTCAAATGCGCAGTATATAAAATCATCAAAAGCCCCGTTAAACACAAAATACATGCAGACCGGTATCGCGATCACCGCCGTGCCTCCGATGAATATGAGTGCGCATTTAAGCACAAGATCCGCTCTTTTATCCCTTAACAGCACATATACCACGGTTATCACGGCAGCCAGCAGGGGTGCCGCAACCGTTATCTTGGAAAGCGCGATGATGCCGAAGGTGATCCCGAAGAAAAATGCCGGCATCGACGGGTCCGGTTTTTCATTCTCTTCCCCGTTTTCTTCATAATCCTTTATATATTTCAACGCAAGGTATATACAGACATAATTAAATGCCATCATATATTCCTCGCAGGTATTTCCTCCCCAGAGCAGCGAGACATAAACCAGATAATAAAAAAACAGTACCAGCGCCGACTGCAGCCTTCCGATACGGAGTCTTGCGGTCTTATATATAAATACCGAAGATACGGCGGAGGCTGTACATTCTATGATGAATACCCCGTTCCTGCCGGTCATTACCGCCTGCCCTATTGCCTCTATAAAGAAAAAGACCGGACCTTTTAAGTCAAAATAGTCCCTGTACGGCACATAGCCCTTTGTTATCGCTCTTCCCATCAGGGAATACCATGAGCTGTCGTACCCGTAGCTTTGCGCAAAGAGCGGACTCGTCCAGCTTGCGCATATAAGTACGAATATGCAGCCGCATATTGCTGCAGCTGCATATTCGATACATATTAACAGTTTTCCGTTCTCTTTAATCCTCTTCACTGATATCTACAAGCTTATCCTTCCTTGCCTCGATCTCCTTCTGCTGTACTTCAAACGGAGCCTGCTCATAGCGGTTGAACTCATATGAGTATTCTCCGGTACCGCCGGTCATCGAACGAAGATCCGTATTGTATCCGAAAAGGCTTGCCTCCGGTATCTCCGCCTCAATGGTCTGCTTTCCGTTGCCGACAGGATTCATTCCCATGACCCTTGCACGCCTCTTGTTAAGATCTCCCATTACATCCCCGGTATAATTGTCCGGAACGGTTACCTTAAGGCTTTCAATGGGCTCAAGCAAAACGGGAGTGGCTTTTAAGAAGCCTTCCTTAAACGCCATCCTCGTAGCCATCTTAAAGCTCTGCTCGGAGGAATCCACCGGATGGTAGGAGCCGTCGTAAAGGGTGGCCTTTACTCCGACCACCGGATATGCGGCAAGAGGTCCTCTGACCACCGAATCCGCAAGACCCTTTTCCACTGCGGGGAAGAAGTTCTTGGGAACCGCTCCTCCGACTACCTCCTCGGTAAATTCAAATGCCTTGTCAAGATCTCCCGATGCCATAAACTTCATCTTTACATGACCGTACTGTCCGTGTCCGCCGGTCTGCTTCTTATATTTTCCTTCCACATCGCTTGTACCGATGATAGTCTCCCTGTATGCCACCTTAGGCTCGGAAAGAGTGATCTCCACCTTATAATCATTAAGAAGCCTGCTCTTTACGATCTCAAGATGCTGGTCTCCCATTCCCACAAGAAGGGTCTGCCTGTTCTGGCTGTCATTGATATTCTTTAATGTAAGGTCCTCTGCCGTTAACTTCTGGAGAGCCTGCGATATCTTATCGATATCCCCCTTATTTACGGGTCTGTACCTCATTGCAGTATAAGGCGTGGGGATCTTCAGCATAGGGTAATGTATGGTCGTGGCCCTTGTGGAAAGAGTATCACCGGTACGCGTCTTTTCAAGCTTTGAAAGGGCTCCGATATCACCGGCATGAAGCTCTCCTATCTCTGATGCCTTTGAACCGCACATCGTATAAAGCTTTGATATCTTCACCTCGGCATCCTGAGAGTCGTTATAGAGGACATCCCCCGTCTTAAGCACTCCTGATGCAACCTTTATAAGCGAATATTTGCCGATGAAGGGATCGATTATCGTCTTAAATACAAATGCGCTCTTTGCCTTCGAGAAATCGTAATCCGCCTCGAAAACCTCACTGGTCTTTGTATTGATGCCCGCAAACTTCCTGCCCTGCGGCGAAGGAAGATATTTTACTATATCATCAAGAAGCGTATATATACCCTTTTCCTGAATGTTTGAGCCTACGGAGATAGGCACTATCGTTCCGTCGCATACGGATATCTTGAGTGCCGCACGGATCTCGGCATCCGAGAAGGTATCACCGTTAAAATATCTGTCCATGAACTCATCGGATGTCTCGGCTACCGCCTCCATCAGCGAATCCCTGTAAAGCTCGAGATTATCCCTTGAATAATCGGGGATGTCGCACTCTATCGCTTCTCCCTTATCATTCCATCTGTAGCCCTTTTCTGCCACAACATTCACATAGCCGACAAATTTTTCGTCCTCCCTTATGGGGAAGTGGAAAGGTGCTATCTTCTTTCCGTAAAGATTTGTCAGTTCTTCAAGGACATTCTTGAAGGATGCGTTGTCTATATCCATATTTGATACATAAAAGCTTCTCGGGATATTATATTTCTCACAGAGCTCCCATGCCTTTTTCGTGCCCGGCTCCACTCCCGATTTTCCGTTTATTACTATGATCGCGGAAGCAGCCGCGCTTAAGGCTTCCTCCACTTCTCCGACAAAATCGAAATAACCCGGAGTGTCTAAGATGTTTATCTTGCAGTTATCCCACTCGATGGGAATTATAGAGGTGCTTATCGAAAATTTTCTCTTCTGCTCCTCCTTGTTGTAATCGCTGATGGTGTTCCCGTCATCGATCTTTCCCATTCTTGTCGTCATTCCCGACACCTTTGCCATAGCCTCTGCAAGTGAAGTCTTTCCAGCTCCGCCATGACCGAGCAATGCCACATTTCGTATCCTGTCTGTCGTGTATACCTTCATACCGCCCTCCAATTATAATAATTTTGCCGGAATGTACCCTGTGGATAAAAGGCAGATGCCGTTATCCTCTCCGGCAATATGATAATTTTACTAAAAAATTTTCAATTTTACAATAAGACTTGAGCATTTTCGACAAAATTGTTATGATAAACAAAGATGTCAGGGGCAAAAGGTGCTTTTGACCCTGTCATCAAACACTGGTTAGGACATAACAGGGGCGCTTAAGGCGCTTTACAAATGATCAAGGAGATATGATTTATGGCACTGGAAAGAAGAAAAGAGCGCAGAAATGACCTCAGCATAAGGATCAACATCAACAGACTTGATAAGAATGACAACCGGCAGATCTCTGTGGATGTTTTGGATGTATCAAAGGCCGGGATCGGCTTTATTTCCGATGTGGAGCTTGAAAGCGGCGCGATCTACGAAGCGGACATCACCATCTGGACCGGTGATACGATCCACGCTTTCATCGAGATAGTCCGTGTAAGCTCGCAGGAGGGCGGCGGGATTTACGGCGGTATCTTCGTCGGGATGCCCGAATCCGACTGGGCCCGTATCCGCGTATACGAGACCTATCAGGACTACAGCTCATAAGCTGAATTTACATCAGTTTTTTCAAATCCTCATAGAACCCCGGATATGAGATCTTTACACAATTCGGTGTTTTAAGTGATACTGCTTTATCTGCAATAAGAGAGGCTACCGTAAAGCTCATGGCTATACGGTGGTCTTTTTCATCTTCTATTTCGGCACCGTGCAGGCTTGATAGTCCGTTTATTATCATTCCGTCTTCAGTCGGCGTGATATCAGCTCCCATTGCTTTAAGTCCGTCACACATAAGCTTTATCCTGTCCGATTCCTTGACCTTCATTTCGGCTGCATCCTTTATAACGGTAGTCCCGGCAGCCTGAGTCGCAACGACCGCTATAAGAGGAAGCTCGTCTATAAGAGCCGGTATGATGCTTCCGCCGATGGTCGTACCCTTAAGCTCTGAATATCTCACCTTAATATCGGCGACCTCCTCTCCTGCCTCAAAATGCCTGTTTAAGAGCTCCATATCCGCCCCCATCTCTTTAAAGACCCTTATGATGCCGTCTCTTGTGGGATTGATCCCGACATTTTTTATCACGACCTCAGATCCCGGCACGATAAGTGCGGCTCCCATAAAATACGCAGCCGATGAAATATCTCCGGGGACGGTAAGCTCCGTTCCCTTAAGCATCCTTCCCGGAATGACACGGCAGGAAAGTCCGTCGGTCCTCACATCGGCTCCGAAACCTTTTAGCATCAGCTCCGTGTGATTCCTTG
The DNA here is from genome assembly GCA_017633935.1 of Lachnospiraceae bacterium. GTDB lineage: Bacteria > Bacillota > Clostridia > Lachnospirales > Lachnospiraceae > NK4A144. Next base: position 20,947 of record JAGBOJ010000087.1, read on the forward strand.
AGGCTGCCTTTTCCATCACCACTGTCTCACCGTCTGCATATAAACCCGCAAGCAGGATCGCGGATTTGACCTGGGCGGATGCCACGGGCATTACATAGGATATTCCCTTCAGCTTTGAGCCGTATATCCTTAAGGGTGCGCATCCGTTGCCGTTTTCCGACTCGATATGCGCTCCCATCAGGGTAAGCGGATCGATCACCCTGCCCATCGGACGCTTTCTTATCGACTCATCACCGTTAACGGTCACATCAAAATCCTGCCCGGCAAGAAGTCCCGTCATTATCCTTGTGGTAGTCCCCGAATTTCCGGTATCAAGCACGCCCTCCGGTTTTTTTAATCCGTAGAGACCTGCCCCCTGTATCCTTACCTCTGTTCCCTTTAAGGAAATATCGACTCCCATTGCCTTAAAGCAGTTAACAGTCGAGATACAGTCTGCGCTTTCAAGAAAACCGTGCACGACCGTCTCACCCTCTGCGATAGCTCCGAGCATGATACTTCTGTGCGAGATCGACTTATCACCCGGTACGGTGACTTCCCCTTTAAGACCTTTTGTTCCGTAAGACATCTTCATTCCCCTCTTATCGTATTCCCCTAAGGATCTGTTTACAGAAAACCATTGATCATTGATCTTCTTCAAAATTTCGTTTTTCCTCCGCCAAAAAGTCATCCGATTATCGAATCCCTGTATTTCTTGGATCTGTCAAATATCTTAAATAACTCCTCCGCATTGCCCTCATCGATCAGATCCCTTACATTTTTAAGCTCTGCGATATACTTATCCATAAGCTCCACGATATTATCCTTATTGGTAAGACATATCTGCTGCCACATCGTGGGATCTGAGGATGCAACCCTCGTAATATCCTTAAACCCACCGGCCGCAGTAAATCTCATATATTCCTCGGGCGTATCCTCGTCGGCAACCAGCTTTACAAGGGTGTAAGCTGCCATATGAGGCACATGCGAGATCGCTGCAACTATAAAATCGTGCAGCTGCGGCGTGATTACTATCGGCTTTGCGCCCAGATTCCCCACAAAAGTCTGCATTTTTTTAATGTCATCTTTATCTGCCGCAAGTGAAGGCGTCAGGAAAAAATACGCATCCTTTAAAAGCGTTTCCGAAGCGTTTTCAAATCTCACCTTCTCTTTTCCCGCCATCGGATGTCCGCCCACAAAATGAACGTCCGGCAGCAGCTTTTCAACGGCATCATGTATTTCGGCCTTGACCGAGCCCACATCACTTAATATCGTATCTTTAGTCAGATACGGTTTGAGTTCCTTGAGAAATCCAATATTTGTATGAACCGGAGCACATAGAAAGATGATGTCACAGTCCTTAAAATCATCCGTCACCTCATGCACTCCCGTATTTATGACCCCTTCGGATAAAGCTTTTTTCAGCGAATCCTCTGATCTGTTCAACGCAACTATCCATGCGTCCTTATAGGTCTTTCTTGCAGCTATCGCCAAAGACCCTCCTATAAGTCCCAGTCCTATTATCCCTATCTTCATTTCTTTTTATCCCCCTTTAAAATTTAAGGATATGAAATAAAAACCGGATTTCATACCCTTAAGCTTATTTTATAAACATCGCATCCCCGAACGAGAAAAACCTGTATTTTTCCTTTATAGCCTCATTATAGGCATTGAGCACATTTTCTCTTCCCGCAAGAGCCGAAACAAGCATCAGAAGAGTGCTTTCGGGCAGATGAAAATTTGTGATAAGACAATCCAGAACCTTAAAACGGTAGCCCGGATAGATAAAGATGTCCGTCTCTTTTGTGCAGGGAATGACCCTTCCCGACGCATCGGCTGCCGATTCCACAGTTCTGCAGCTTGTGGTGCCCACGCATATTACCCTGCCTCCGTTTGCTTTTGTTTCATTTATGATATCTGAGGCCTCTTTTGAAACATTTATCAGCTCGGAGTGCATATGATGGTCCAGAATATTATCGGCCTTAACGGGTCTGAACGTCCCGAGTCCGACATGAAGAGTCACAAATGCCGTTCTTACGCCCGCTTCCTGTATGGATGATAATAACTCCTTTGTAAAATGAAGTCCCGCGGTAGGTGCCGCGGCAGACCCCTCGTATTTTGCATAAACAGTCTGGTATCTGTCCTTTTCCTTTAACGCATGCGTGATATAAGGAGGAAGCGGCATCATTCCGAGCCTGTCCAAGAGCTCTTCAAAAATCCCTTCATATGAAAATTTTACAAGCCTGTTTCCGTCCGGCAATACAGAAACTATCTTACCGTTAAGCAGACCCTCCCCGAAGGTGACCTCAGCTCCTTCCTTAAGCTTTTTTCCGGGCTTTACTATTGCCTCCCAGACATCCTCTCCCCTGTTATTCAGAAGAAGTATCTCGACAGCCGCCTTTGTATCACTCTTTACTCCCAGAAGCCTTGCCGGTATAACCTTCGTGTCATTTAATACCAGACAGTCTCCGCTTTTTAAGTAATCCTTTATATCGTAAAAATGCCTGTGCTGCACCCTTCCCGTATCCTTATCAAGCACCATAAGCCTTGAATTATCCCTTTTTAGGAGAGGGTCCTGCGCAATAAGCTCTTCGGGCAGTTCATAATGATAATCGCTTTTTAAAAAACCTTTTTCCATTATGAACGAAGCTCTATTCCCATGGATGAAAGACCGTTCAGAATCTTCTTAAGGGCTGCGCCCACTTCATCATCCGAAAGAGTCTTCTCCTTATTTCTGAATACAACCTTATACGCCATAGACTTAAATCCGGCCTGTATCTGATCGCCCTGATAGATATCAAAAAGCTCGCAGCTTTCGAGTATCTTTCCGCCTCTCTGGATTATCATATCCTCAATGCTTCCCGCCTGTACATCATACGGAACGATCATTGAAAGATCCCTTGAAACCGCGGGAAACTTTGCTATACCGGTATACTTCCTGTCAAAGGTCGACTTTTCAACGATCTTCGGCATATCAAGCACAGCTATGTATGCCTCTGCCTTAGCCATATCGTAAGCCTTGCAGGTAAGCGGATGTACCTGTCCGATAAATCCGACCTTCTCTTTTGCGTAGATGATGTCTGCCTGTCTTCCGGGATGCAGATAAGGGCGTTTTGAATCCGGATCGTAATGAGGTCTTTCATGCATTCCCGCCTCTGCAAATATCTCCTCTATAAGTCCTTTTAGCTCATAGAAATCACCCTCGCCGTAAAAGCCCAGGGTAAGCTGCATCCTCTCATCGGGAAGCTCCGTTAAGGGAAGGCTTTCCGGAATATAGATGTTTCCGAGCTCATAAAGCCTTACATCCTTATTCTTCCTGTTAAAGTTGGTTGAAAGAGAAGACAGTATACCGTTTAAGGAAAGTGTCCTCATTATCGAAAAGTCCACACCAAGAGGATTTGCTATCGTGATAGCCTGCCTCTCCTTTGCATCCTCAGGAAGTCGCAGCTTATCAAAAACCGCGGGGCTTTCAAAGGAATAGCAGAATCCCTGTGAAAAGCCGTAGCTTTCGGCAACCTCCTTCACGAGATTTTCTATCCTTAACTTATACGGCAGTCCACCTATGGTTTCCGTACTTGAAGGAAGAGTGACGGGGATCTTGTCATACCCGTAAAAACGTGCCACCTCCTCGGATATATCCGCAAAGCCCATAACATCCTGCCTGAAGGTGGGACATTTAAGCATATTGCTGTCCTTATCATATTCGATCTCAACCCTTTTTAAGTATGCGATCATATCATCGGCAGGTATTGAGGTTCCGAGGAAATGATTGATCCTCTCCGGTTCAAATTCGATCTTCTTTTCCGCGGGAAGACTGTCGTATACATCGACCCTGCCTCCGACCACTTCTCCGCAGCCAAGCTCCTCAACAAGAAAACACGCCCTTTCCATGGCATCGTATGCGTTGTTTGCATCAAGCCCTTTTTCAAATATACTTGAAGCGTCGGTCCTTAAGCCCACTCTCCTTGCCGACTTTCTGATATTGGTACCGTTAAAGGTTGCAGCCTCAAAAAGCACGGTCTTTACATCATCCGTGATCATTGAGTTTTCACCGCCCATGATCCC
>JAGBOJ010000088.1 GCA_017633935.1 Lachnospiraceae bacterium
CATTCCGTGGGTGGATTACGATCTGATCGATAATCAGGATAAATCGGTAAAGACCGATCCTGCCGATGATTTTTATCTGTATGTAAATAAATACTGGCTGAATAATACAAGTATAAAGGAAGGAAAGTCGAGTGCGAGTACTTTCATCGATGTAGCGGATGAGACCCGTAAGAAGGCTGAAAAGCTTTTTGAGGATGATTCCTTAAAGAGCAGTGATGCAAAGCTTATAAAGAGCTATCACACTGCGATACTTGACTGGGATGAAAGAAATGCCGCGGGAACCGGTCCGCTTGAGGCTCTTGTTGCGGATATTCAGAAGTCTGAGACGATAGATGAAATAAATAAGCTTTATCTTGAGGATGAGAACAGGGTATTTCTTGAAAAGTTCGTAAATATCTATAATACCGCTTCTTTTAACGACAGCTCAAAATATATAATCGCATTCGATTCATGCAGGCTCATGCTTTCGGATGCTGCTGAATATTCAAAGAGAACAGAGCTCGGAGACCGGTATTATGAAGGAAGAAAAGATGAAGTTGTCCGGATGCTGGTAAAATTCGGCTATAAAAAGGATAAAGCTGAGGAAATATTTGAAAAAGCCCTTGCTTTTGAGGGTGAGCTTGCAAAGGATATGCTGACTGCAGAGGATAATATGCAGACAGACATTATTGCAAGGATAAACAATGAAATGAAGAAAAACGAGATAAAGGAATTTGTTGCCAATTATCCGCTGTTTGAAATACTCAGCTCTTACGGGTATCCGGCATCGAAAAATTATCTTGTATATGAACTCCGTTATATGAAGGCGCTTGATAATCTTTATACGGATGATAATGTGGAGGATATTAAAGCTTATCTTCTCTCTCACCTTATGATAAAGGCTGCGGGTCTTCTGGATGAGGAAGCTTATAACATAGGAAATGATGCCGGTAACACCATCGGTGGTTCCAAAGGAAAGGTCGATGATAAGGAGTATGCCTTTGAACAGGTGCGTGATGATCTGACTACGCCGATGGATAAGACATTTATTGAAAAGTATGATTCATCCAAGATGAAAAAGGACATAACCGACCTTTGCAAAAGGGAGATCGCTTATTACAGGGGAATGCTTGAAGAGGAGGATTGGCTTTCTGACGAGGTTAAAAAGAAGGCGATCAAAAAGCTTGACAATATTACCATAAATGCGGTCTATCCCGATAAGTGGAAGGATTACAGCGCGCTTGAGCTTGACGGACTTACTTTCTTTGAATGTAAAAAAGCGATAGCCGATTTTGACATCGCGCTCGATGCGTCAAGAACAAACAAAAAGGTGGACCCTGCTATATGGGAGGTAGACATCTTAGATGCAAATGCGTATTATAATCCGGCCAATAATTCCATAAATATAATAAGGGGTCTTTTAGACGGTGCCTTTTACAGGGAGGACATGAGTGAAGAGGAGCTCTTTGCAGGTATCGGCTCTGCGATAGGTCATGAGATATCCCATGCCTTTGATACAAAGGGTGCCCAGTATGATGAGAACGGTAATATTGTCAACTGGTGGACGGATGAGGATTTAAAGACATTCCACGAAAGGGCTGACAAGCTTGCAAAATATTATAGCGGTATCACAGCCTTTAACGGTGAAAAGGTAAGAGGTGACAATATAAAGACAGAGGCGATCGCGGATATGGCGGGAATGAAATGCGTACTCGGTCTGGCATCGGAAAATAAAGACTTTGATTATAAAGCCTTTTTTGAAGCCAATGCCGCAGTATGGAGAGGACTTTATACAAAAGAAATCGAATACATGCTGCTGACGCAGGATGTTCATCCTCTCCGCTACTTAAGGGTCAATGCCACAGTGCAGCAGTTTGATGAGTTTTACGAGGCCTTCGGGATAAAAGAGGATGACAACATGTACCTCGCTCCCGAAAACAGAGTTTTAGTTTGGTAAAACATCCAGTGGATGTTTTACCGGCACGCTTTGACGCGCCAAGCGCGTCAGTGCCGCGGGGCTTAGGCAGGAGAACGACTAAATCATTATTAAGAGAGGAGTATTTATGTACAGCATAGAAGAATTAAGGGCAGTAGACCCCGAGATCGCCGAGGCAATCGAAAGTGAAGTAAAGAGACAGGACAGTCATATTGAGCTTATAGCGTCTGAGAACTGGACGAGCAAAGCAGTAATGGCGGCCATGGGAAGTCCGCTTACGAATAAATATGCGGAAGGCTATCCGGGACACAGATACTACGGCGGCTGCCAGTGTGTGGATGTGGTGGAGGATCTTGCAAGAGAGAGGGCAATGGAGCTTTTTGGCTGTGATTATGCAAATGTCCAGCCCCACTCGGGAGCACAGGCAAATATGGCGGTGTTTTTCGCAATGATGCAGCCCGGAGACACCTTTATGGGAATGAACCTCGATCAGGGAGGTCATCTTTCACACGGTTCACCGGTCAATTTTTCCGGTTCATATTTCAAATGCGTTCCTTACGGGGTAAATGATGACGGCTTTATAGACTATGACGAAGTGCTTAAGATAGCAAAGGAATGTAAGCCTAAGATGATAGTGGCAGGTGCTTCCGCATATGCCCGCACCATCGATTTTAAGAAATTCCGTGAGATAGCCGATGAAGTGGGAGCTTATCTGATGGTGGATATGGCTCATATAGCCGGACTTGTTGCGGGTGGACAGCATCCCAGCCCGATAGGGATAGCGGATGTGGTGACAACCACAACGCATAAGACCTTAAGGGGTCCCAGAGGAGGACTTATACTTTCAAGTAAAGAAGCAGCGGATAAGTTCAAGTTTAACAAATGTGTGTTCCCGGGAATCCAGGGCGGTCCCTTAGAGCATGTGATAGCTGCAAAGGCGGTCTGCTTCAAGGAGGCACTTGATCCTTCATTTAAGGAATATGCAAAGAATATCGTGGATAATGCGCAGGCGCTCTGCAAAGGTCTGTTAAACAGAGGTTTGAGCATAGTATCGGGCGGCACGGATAATCATCTGATGCTCTTAAATCTTGTACCCCAGAAGCTTACGGGTAAGGAGATAGAGGCACTGCTTGATGAAGCTCATATCACGGCGAACAAGAACACCATCCCGAACGATCCCCAGAAGCCCTTTGTTACCAGCGGTATAAGACTCGGAACACCTGCTGTAACCACAAGAGGATTCAATACAGAGGATTGTGACAGGGTTGCAGAGGCAATATCCTTAGTGGTGCTTTCAGGCAGGGATAAGGTCGGGGATGCCCGCGCGATAGTAAAGGAGCTTACGGATAAATATCCGCTCGTTTGAAGCTATTGTAAAAAAGGTATTTAAAAAACCGCCGGAAATATATATAATGTATTTTCGGTGGTTTGTTTATGCCTGGATGAATACGGAACCGGTAAGGAGCAGTTCATAAATAACTTGAACGGGACAAATGATCAGGTTATTCTGCAACAGGCCCAGCCTTATAAAATAATGAAAGACGCAGATCAAAAGCCCGTTATAAGGGTTAAAAACGTATATAAGATATTTAAGCTCGGGCACGAAAGGGTAAGGGCCTTAAACGGCGTGAGCGTGGATATATATAAAGGACAGTTTGTGGCGATCGTCGGGACATCGGGCTCCGGAAAGTCCACATTTTTAAATATGGTGGCAGGGCTTGATAAACCTACAAAGGGAGAGATAATAATAGCCGGACATCATATAGAGAAGCTGAATGAGAGCAGGCTGGTGGATTTCAGAAGGGAGCATGTGGGCTTTATCTTTCAGGCGTATAATCTGCTCCCGCAGCTTTCGGCAGTGGAAAATGTGGCTCTGCCTTTAAGCTTCCGCGGAATTGAAAGAAAAAAAAGGGAAAGTCTTGCAAAAGCTGCGCTGACGCTTGTGGGACTTGAAAAGTATTACAAGCATAAGCCTACGGAGATGTCGGGCGGGCAGCAGCAGAGAGTGGGAATAGCAAGAGCGCTGGTCACAAAGCCGGAGATAATATTTGCGGATGAGCCCACGGGAAATCTTGATTCGCATACGACCAAAGAAATACTTGAGCTTATGCAGATGCTCGTCCATGAAACGAAGATGACGCTGGTGATGGTAACGCATGATAATTACCTGGCTTCATTTGCAGACAGGCGAGTAAAGATCCTTGACGGGGAGATCGTTTCTGACGACGGGATTGATGAAAACCCGGGAGATACCGAAAATTCCGATAATACCGAAAATACCGGTGAAGAAGAAAAGGGCGCTTCCATGGAAGAAGCAGAGGATAAAAAAGAACAAAGCATTATCGAAAAAAATGACGGAGAAGAGATTACCTAAAGAAAATGGAAAATAAGAAGATAAGATACATAATTGCCGCTTTAGCGGTGACAATATTGTTTTTAAGGACGCAGACAGTGACGGTTTTGGCAACATCCGCAAACAGCACTGCGGATACCCAGGGTACAACCACAGCCGGGACATCAGACAGTACCGGTGAAAGCCATGACCGGTACAGTACCGCCACTTCAACAAATCCGTTCCTGCTTCCGGGAAACACGTGGGTCACCCCTCAGGCAAAGCACGGAGAATATGTTTATGTGGTACTCCCGCTTGTAAATATGTTTAAATACAATCTGCAGGATGTGGTCGTGACACCGGTGGTCGCGGCAAAAACGGATGAGTGGCCCTTTGAGATAGAAACAACGGGCTATACGGAAAAGATAGCCACGCTTGTGGGTGAGGATCAGATACCAAATGCCGCGGAAAGGGTGCAGAATTGCGTCTGGTGCTTTAAGACAAGGGATAATGTGAAGACCGGATATTATAAGATGGATTTTAAGGTTACCTATACAAATCCGGCATGCGTGATAGAGACGACTACGATATCGTCATTTGTGCACACAGAGGGAAAGCCCGAAAACGGGACAACCGACGGAGAAGAGGAGGGTAAAAAGCTTTCGACTCCGAGACTTATAGTAAAGGGCTTTACCACAGAGCCGGCAGAGATATATTCCGGATCGGACTTTGATCTGAAACTGACTGTGCAGAATACATCAAGTGAGGTGACGATAAAAAATCTCCAGATGGATCTTACGGCTACGGTGGAGGGGTCTACCACGCAGGCAAGCTATGCGGCGTTTCTTCCGACCTCCGGTTCAAACAGCTTTTATGTGGACAGTATAGCGCCGGGTGGAGATGCACAGCTTACCATGCGCTTTGAGGCCAAGGCGGGACTTGAGCAGAAGCCGTATGTCATGACGATAAGCATGAAGTATGAGGATGAGAAGGCAAATCCCTATGAGAGTACGGGAACGGTATCCATACCCGTAAAGCAGATATCCAAATTCGATACGGGCTCGCTTGAAGTGGAGCCCTCAGATATAGCCATAGGCGAGCAGTCGGACGTGATGTTTAATATTTTCAATACGGGAAAGACCACACTCTATAATGTTCAGGTACTGACCGACGATCCGGCACTTGAACAGGCACTGGCGTTTATAGGGAATCTGTCTCCGGGAGCCACGGGAAACGTGGATATGATGATCACGGCAGGTCAGGTAAACGAGGGAGAGGCAAATATCAAGATAACCTATGAGGATGAATCGGGAAACGTCACCGAAACAAAGCTGCCGATCGTGCTTAACATACACGAGCCTTATGTTGAGGATTTTGGTGATATGGAGGTCATTCCCGAAGAAACCGGGATGCCGGTAAAAACAAAGATCATGGTCGGTGCCGGTGCGGCAGCAGTTGTTCTGATCATAGTTATAATCACGGTAACGGTCATCAGGAGGAGAAAGAGACGTAAGGAAGCGGAGGAGCTTGAGGATTATCTGGATGATGGGCAGGAATAAGAATGGTATTCAGCAGCCTTGAATTTATATTCCGGTTTATGCCGGTGTTCTTCATAATTTATTATTTTGCTCCGGCAAAGTGGCGCAATCTCGTGCTTTTTACCGGAAGCGTGATTTTTTATGCCCTCGGAGAGTTAAAATATACGTTCCTCGTTCTGCTGTCGATAGCGGTAAATTATTTTCTTGCGCTTCTCATAGACAGGAAAAGACTGGGAAGTCCGGCAAGAAAGGCTTTCCTGATCGCGGACATAGTCTTTAATGTGGGGCTGCTTCTGGTATTTAAATACACGGCCTTCTTTATATCCACAATAAACGGTATATTTAAGACGGAGCTTTTTGTGCCGGAGATAGCGCTTCCGCTCGGCATCAGCTTTTACACCTTCCAGATCATGTCCTATGTGATAGATGTGTACAGGGGAAATGCGCAGGCGGAGCATTCGATACTTGATCTCGGTACATATCTGCTGATGTTCCCCCAGCTGATCGCAGGACCGATAGTGGTCTATGATGATGCGGCACTTGCTCTGAAGGCAAGAAGGGTGGAGCTTTCACAGTTTGAAAGCGGGCTAAAGACCTTTATAATCGGTCTTGCAAGCAAGGCGCTGTTAGCCAATAATTTCGGAAGTATATGGAATTCCGCGGGGATGGGCGGGTATGATGTGATGTCGACTCAGATGGCGTGGATAGGCGCGATCGCTTATACCTTCCAGATATATTTTGATTTTAACGGTTATTCGCTGATGGCGATCGGTCTCGGAGAAATGCTCGGCTTCAGGTTCCCGAAAAACTTTGACAATCCGTATATTTCGCGCTCCGTGAATGAATTCTGGAAAAGATGGCATATTTCGCTGACATCGTGGTTCAGGGAATACATATATATCCCGCTCGGCGGCAACCGCAAGGGAAGGATAAGGACTTATGTAAACTTGTTTACCGTCTGGCTGATAACCGGCTTCTGGCATGGGGCAAGCTGGAATTTCGTGCTTTGGGGACTTTATTACTTTGTACTGATAGTTATTGAAAGACTGTTTTTAGGCAGGCTCCTTAAGCACTCAAGGATACTTTCGAGGATATACACAATGCTTGCGGTGATATGCGGCTGGGTACTTTTTGCGATAACCGACATAAAGCATGTAATGATATATCTTTCAAGGATGTTTACGCTGAATCCCGGTGAGGACTATAAGGAAAACCTTGTGCCGGTCCTGATATTCTTCGCACTCGGTACACTTTTTTCAACGCCCCTGATGGGACCTTTATACAGGGGGAATAAAAACAGACTTGCCGGTATCATAATACTGTTTGTGCTTTTCTGGGTATCGGTAGCAGCACTGGTGGATACCGCATATAATCCGTTTTTATATTTCAGGTTCTGATGATGAAAAAATATCCTTTACTTATAATCTTAATAGTTTCGACGATCATCCTGACGATCCCGGGCGTGCTGCTCAATCTTAAGGTGATAAAGACCTCCGAGAGCGAAAACTACGGGCTGAAAAATACAGGAGTATCAAGTGCCGTGCATGAGATCAAACAGATCACGGGAAGGCTTTATGCCTATCTTACACGCAATGAAAACACGGCTCTGGTGGAAGGGGCGCTGAATGGAGAAGCCTCTGATCCGGATGGATCTGACACGGGGAAAAAGGTCGCGGAGCTTATAAAAAAGGCGGAAGCCGAAAGAAAGGCAGGAGGCTCCTCCGGAAATGAAGCAGCAGAAAGCGGGGCTGAAGGAGAGCAGAGCGGAGAGGGACAGGCTGAACAAGGACCGGTGGATTACGGAGATACAGAGTCTCCGAGATGGCAGACTGTCGGGGATGATTACTTCCTTGATGCCTGCTTTATAGGTGACTCAAGAATGAAGGGCTTCGGGATGTATTCGGGGCTTACTACAACCACCTATGCCAAGGTTGGCCTTCAGCTTTATAAGATATTTGATGACAGGATAGTGGATACCGTCTACGGAAAGCTTACCGTCCCTGAGGCACTGGCAAGCAATATAAAATTCAATAAGATATATCTGATGTTCGGACTTAATGAAATGGGTTCGGGAAACAACGAGCAGTTTGCCCAGAATTACTATCAACTGATAGATGCGATAAAGGCTCTCCAGCCCCAGGCAATAATATATATCCAGCAGATAATACATGTATCCGCCGGAAAGCAGGAATCTCAGCCTGTATTTGCAAATTCGGCCATAGATGAGAGAAATGAGGTGTTAAGACGGGTGGCCTCGGATGAGCATGTATATTATCTGGAGCTTAATGAAGTCTTTACCGATGAATACGGAAATCTTCCCGAAGGCTATTCCTTTGACGGTGTGCATATAGCGGCAAGCAGCATGCAGATATGGAAGGATTATCTTAAGACCCATGCGATAATACGTGAGATATCTGAAACAGAGGGTCCGGCTCCGGTTTCGGAAAATGCAGGTTTTAGGGGAGCGGTATCTCAAAATGAAGCGGCAATTTCGCAGAATGAAGCCTCCGTTTCAGATAATGCAATAGGGCTTTTGATGGGGATGAAGGATGTGTCGCCTGCCGGTGCCACACTGGTATATTCACAGCACGGCGGAACCGTATCGGGCTCTCTTATAACGGGCCAGCTTTATGAGATCCAGGCAAAGGGAGCAGACGGGGAGTGGATAAGTCCGATCCCCGTGGCAGGCGATGAAGCATGGACGGATACGGGACTGAGTATCTCAAATGACGGAGATACCGAGCAGACTGTAAACTGGCAGGGAGTATACGGATTCCTTTCACCGGGACATTACCGCTTAAAGAAAAGGGTGATAGATCTCAGGGAGCCCGGTGATTATGACACCTACGATATGGTATGTGAGTTTGACATATGATGTCAGGGTCAAAAGGTCATAATGCGTTCAAGCTTGCTTGGTAAGCATTATCCACTAATTGTCAGACAATTCACAATAAATATCATTGTATTTAGAAAAATACAAAATAAATTTAAAAAATGTGTTGACAATTAGATAAGCTTACTATATAATTCAATCATAAACAAAAACGAAGTGAGACAAAAACAAAATCAAAGGTAGAAAGAAGGAGACAGGATTTTGATTAAAACTTTTCGGTACAGGAAAGAAATTTGATCGAAAGGAGGTACGGACCACCTGAGACTTTAGTTATCACTTAAAAGCTTTTGTATTAACCGGTTAAACAGTAAGAAGCAATGAACAAAAAAAGGTACCTATATTAAAATAGTAAGAGATGACGGGATCATACCCGGAGAAGCAGGTATATCCTAAGAATCTTGAAACTGTTAATATAGATAGGCTTCGGGTCTAAGGACGGCAGGTCTTGAAGACAGAGGCCGGGAAAGCAAAAGAAGATTGAAAAAACGCGACATTTTAATATCAGGTTTCCAAAGGTGCTGGAAGGATGGCGAAAATTACGTATGAGATGTCCTATCGGAAGGATGAGGACGAGGTGCCATAGTAAAAGATGATAAAGCATTGAGGAAACAGATAGAGAGGTACGGTCCAATGGGAACTGAAGAAGAACTATCGAATAGATAGGGCGGAGGCATTTCGATAACGAATTGTTTCCGCCTTATCTTTTTGCTCCGGTAAATACAAAACACTATCTACATCATCTTTATGTATGGTATAATGGGAAATAATCCCGCTTACAGGTATACCGTATAATGAAGGATAATAAAATATTTGAATTAAAAAATGTTTCTCACATAATGCTTGTCATCGCTGTGGTGATAAGCTCTGTCGTACTGTCTGTACGTGATTATCATAACAAATGGGATGATTGGATGATCCCGCTTTTTATGATCGCAGCAGTATCCTGTATCATTATTCATATAGCGGCGGTTCTGCCCGAAAAGGTCAGGATATATATTTATACCATCATAGTGCTGATTGAGCTGTTCTATCTTTTTATGCATTCGCTTTCGCCCTATGAGGGCATCCCGGTTGTAATGCTTTTTCTGGCAATGCTTGCGGTAACACAGGATCTGAAGCTGGTATGGGTATGTATTCTGTCGGGGATCTTTTCCGTTTCCATGCGTTTTATTACTGATGTAAGAAAGACAGGTATAAATGATTATATTTATTTTCTATGGAATGTCTCGCTCCTGCTCATGGCAGGGATCATTGCCACAAGGATAGTAAGGGTATTGGGAGAGCTTCGGCAATACTATGAAAGAAGGGTCTTTGACCTTCAGGAGGAGACCGGAAGGGCGGATATTTTTATGTCTGCCATATCGGAGGAAATAAAATCACCGATAGACAATATCATAAAGCTGGCAGATAACTCTTTAAATTATGACATTGATCCCGAAGTAAAGGATAATCTGAAGGAGATCACTCTTATCGGAAAGGCAGCGCAGGAGCAGATAGGCGATGTTTTAGATTATTCCGAGCTTGAAATGAATAAGGCTGAGCTTAATATTGAAGAATATGAGATGGCATCCGTATTAAGCGGGCTTGTTCCGGAATTAAGGCAGTATAAAAATAATAAGACTGAGCTTGTCATAGATGTGGATCCGGGTCTTCCGAAGAAAATGAGAACGGATGTGTCAAAGCTTAGAAGGATACTGCGGCATGTCATCATAAACGGTCTGAAGTATACCGGTAACGGAGGGGTTTATGTACACATCTCCTACACACCGCAGGATTACGGGATCAATCTGATCATCGATGTGAACGATACCGGAGCCGGAATGAATGAGGAGGAGCTTGAGAGGGTATATGAAAGATTTTACCGCTCCGATGAAAAGAGAAAGCTTTCATCGGGTGGACTCGGTCTCGGAATGCCTGTGGTTCTGGGCTATGTCAGGCTGTTAAACGGATTTATTACAATAAACAGCAGGGTAGAAGAGGGAACAAGGGTTCATATATGCATACCGCAGGAGGTTACGGACAAAACAAGATGTATGGCATTGAAAAATGCAGACACACTGAGGATTGCAGGCTTTCTTCAGTTTGAAAAATATCCAGACCCGGGTGTGCGTGAATTTTATAATATGATGATGGGGAATATGCTAACCGGACTCGGACTCACACTTCACAGGGTAAACAGTATGGAAGAGCTTGAAGAGGTAAATAAGAGGTATTCACTCACACATATTTTTGTGGGGGAGGAGCAGTATACGGATAATATGGAGCGCCTTGAGGAGCTTTCTTCTTCATTAAAGCTTGTTTTGGTATGTAACGATGATTTTTATGTCCCAGGGCATTCGGGGGTCGGGCTGCTTAAAAAGCCGATATATTGCTTTCCCATAATAGATATCCTTTCCGGAAAGGATGAATACGGCGCCGGTACCCCCAAAACCGTCCTTAATGATAAATCACCTGCTCTTAAGGATGAAATACCGCAGTCAGACGGGAGCGGACAGTCTGCTGCCAATGCGGGGGATACGGATGATGACATTTTTAAGCAGCTGGATGACTCGGGTATAGACACCGCAATGGGACTGGAATGGTGCTTAAATGACAGGGAGCTTTATGAAGGGATTCTTATCGAGTATGCCTCCGATGCGCAGAATAAAATAAACGAAATGGAGGAGTATTACGAAAAAGAGGATATGGAAGAGTTTACGGTTAGAGTCCATTCGATAAAAAGCTCCTCAAAGATGATAGGTGATACAAAAATTTCCGGAATGGCTGAAGAGCTTGAGGATGCGGCAAAGCACAGGGATGTTCTGACCGTAAAGGAAAAGTATCCGGTGTTTATTTCTGCATACAAAGAGGCGGTAAAACTGATCGGAAGGCTTTATAATGTTGGGATAAAAGAATGAAGGGCTGGATAAAAAATTTCAGGAAATTTATATTTGATCCGTCGGAGGATGTGCAGGACAGGCTTTTCATACTGCTTACCGTCATTGCGCTTACAGGGCTTTTGGTCGCGGTTTTTGCCGGATTTGCATTCGGTGAGAATCTTGTTTCACTGCTTATGACACTCGGCTCCTTTTTCATTTACGCTGCGATCGTCTTTACCGGCTACAAAATGCACAAGATCAGGACTTGCGCAAATATACTCGGAGTGGTTTTAGTGTATATCTTTTTTCCGGCAGTGTATTTTACAAGCGGCGGCATATACGGCGGATCTCCGCTGTGGTTTGTATTTGCCGTTATTTATGTGGGGATGATACTGCGCGGCAAATTCAGGATATTCTGTCTTGCAAGCGAGTTTTTGATCACATATCTGTGCTATTATTTACAGTACCATCATCTGGTGATCATAATACCGCATTCCTTTGCGGAGTTCTATTCG
Organism: Lachnospiraceae bacterium; assembly: GCA_017633935.1. GTDB lineage: Bacteria > Bacillota > Clostridia > Lachnospirales > Lachnospiraceae > NK4A144. The sequence continues at coordinate 12,052 of JAGBOJ010000088.1, forward strand.
GATTCTTTGGGTTCCTTCCTTATCGTCAGTGTAATGATCATAATCTTAGTCAGCTTTCAGACCTATGTATACCGCAGGGAAAATGACAGGACAAGGGCACAGAAGGAGGAGATCGACTCCTTAAGCAAGGCTCAGAACCAGTTTTTTTCAAGTATGAGCCATGAGATCAGGACTCCGATAAATACGATAATAGGCTTAAATGAGATGATATTAAGGGAAGAGATATCCGATGAGGTGGAGGAGGATGCCAGAAATGTGCAGGCTGCAAGTAAAATGCTCCTTAATCTCATAAATGACATACTGGATCTGTCAAAGATACGCTCGGGTCAGATGAAGCTTACGCTTTCCCCTTACAGTCCCGCTGAGATGATAGCGGATGTGGTCGGTATGATACAGGTCAGGGCCGATGAAAAGAAGCTTGAATTCAGAGTGGGCATACCGCCGGCTCTTCCAGCGACTCTTTTGGGAGACGAGGTCAGGATAAAGCAGATACTCATAAATATCTTAAATAATGCCGTAAAATATACCGAAAAGGGGCATATAGGGCTGTCCGTGGAATGCAGGACAAATGACGATAAGGCGGAGCTTATCTTTTCGATATCCGATTCGGGAATGGGTATTAAAAAAGAAAACATACCCTATCTCTTTACTGCCTTCAGAAGAGTTGATGAAGAAAAAAACAAGCATATCGAGGGTACGGGCCTGGGGCTTTCAATAGTAAAGCAGTTTACGGATCTTATGAACGGAAAGATCACGGTAAACAGCGTATATCAGCAGGGGACCACTTTTGTCGTACAGATCCCCCAGGAGGTGATCCGCGGTGAGGCTTCAACGGATATGGATATCCTGAGGATAAAAAATGAGCAGAAGCACTCCTCCTACAGTAAAAGCTTTGAGGCACCGGATGCGAAGGTGCTGATAGTTGACGATACCGCGGCAAATATCATGGTCGTTAAGAAGCTGCTTCGCTCGACGCTCGTTAAGATCGATTCTGCCTCAAGCGGACAGGAGGCATTAAAAAAGACACTTGAAAGCGAATATGATGTGATACTTATGGATCATCTGATGCCGAATATGGACGGTATCGAATGTATGCATCTGATAAGGCAGCAGACGGGAGGTCTGTGCAAGAGAGCAAAGATCGTGGCACTTACGGCAAATGCGGGTCGTGAAGACAGGGAGCTTTATGAAAGGGAAGGCTTTGACGGCTATATGATAAAGCCGGTGAACGGAAAAGCGCTTGAGGCGGAGCTTATAAGGCTGCTGCCGCAGGAGCTTGTTACGGTGACCGATAAGGGAGAAATAGATAACGATGAAGGCTCGCTGTGGGTGCAGACGCATGAAAGAAAAAAGCCCGTTATGATAACAATGACGAGTCTTGCGGACCTTCCGAGGGAGCTCATACAGACATTTCAGATAGGTGTGATACCCGTTAAGATAGAAACGAAGCAGGGCATTTTCAGGGACGGAGTGGATCTGGACACCGATGCCATACTTTCCTATCTGGAGGATACAGGCGGACAGGTACAGATAAGACCGATATCTACGATGGATTTTGAAAGGTTTTTTGTTGAAAACCTTCAATATGCCAATAATATCATACATCTCTCACCCTCGGGCAGGGTGGCGGATCTAAGCTATAAAAACGCGCAGGAGGCAAAAAAGGCACTTGAGAACGTATATATTTTTGATACCGAAAAGATATCCACTGCCCAGGGGATAATGGCGATAGAAGCCGCGAGGCTGGCCGGAAACGGGGAAGGTGTCGAAGAGATACTAAAAAGACTTGAGCAGATGAAGGACGAAATCAGCACGAGCTTTGTGGTAGGGACGATGGACAATCTTATACAGTCCGGACAGCTTAAACGAAGCATGGAGCATATAATAAAAGCCTTTATGATCCGTCCGATGCTTAAGATGAACCGCGGAAGGACAAGGGTGGCAGGCGTATTCTTAGGCTCAAAGGAAAGGGCGTGGAGGAACTATATACGCTTATCTCTCTTAAATGCAAAAACAATAGATGACAGTATGCTTTTTATCACACATGTGGGACTTGACAGGCGTGAGCTGGAATTTATCAGGGAAGAGGTTTTAAAGAGGGTTGAGTTTAAGAAGATCTATGTCCAGAAGGCCTCACCGGGAATAGCCGTAAATGTGGGTAAAGGCACCTTCGGGCTTCTGTTCAGAAGGATCAAAAAAAGTCAGTAAGCTGTCTCTTTTATCCTCAAAAAAAATAAAAAAACGGTTGACAAGGAGATGGAAGAGGTTTATTATCTTCTAAAACCTACTAAACAGATAGGACATATAAATAATACAATTAATGAGGAGGTCAGACTATGAGTGAGCACGAATTCAGATTTGAGACAAAGCAGCTTCATGTAGGACAGGAAAAGGCGGATATTGCCACCGATTCAAGGGCAGTTCCCATTTATCAGACGACATCATATGTATTTCACAGCGCGCAGCATGCTGCGGACAGGTTTAACTTAAGAGATGCCGGAAATATTTACGGAAGGCTTACCAATTCCACGCAGGGGGTTTTGGAGGAAAGAGTGGCGGCTCTTGAAGGGGGAGCCGGAGGACTCGCTCTTGCAGCCGGAGCCGCGGCGGTTACATATTCCATACTTGCGCTTGCACATTCGGGAGACAATATAGTAGCTCAGAAGACGATCTATGGCGGCAGCTACAATCTGCTTGACGCCACACTTCCAAATTACGGGATCAAGACAAATTTTGTGAACATCCACGATCTTGAAGAGGTTAAAAATGCGATAAACGATAAGACAAAGGCGGTATTTATCGAGACACTCGGAAATCCCCATTCGGACATACCCGATATAGACGCGGTGGCTGAAATTGCCCACAGCCATAAGATACCGCTTATAATAGATAACACCTTCGGTACACCGTACCTTATCCGTCCGATAGAACACGGCGCCGATATAGTTGTCCATTCGGCAACCAAATTTATCGGTGGACACGGGAGCACGCTGGGCGGTATCATAGTTGACGGCGGAAAATTCGACTGGAAGGCATCCGGCAAATTCCCCCAGTTTACCGAGCCGAATGCAAGCTATCACGGGGTATCCTTTGTGGATGCGGCGGGTCCGGCAGCATTTGTAACATATATAAGAGCGATTCTCTTAAGAGATACGGGCGCGGCGATATCACCCTTAAGCGCATGGATACTTCTGCAGGGGCTTGAGACTCTTTCCTTAAGGATAGAAAGACATGCGGAGAATACAAAGAAGGTTGTTGAGTTCCTGGCTTCCCATCCGAAGGTTGAGAGGGTAAACCATCCTTCACTTAAAGAACACCCCGATCATGAGCTTTATAAGAAGTATTTCCCGAACGGAGGAGCCTCCATATTCACATTTGACGTAAAGGGCGGTCAGAAGGAAGCCTATGCCTTCATAGATAATCTTAAGATATTCTCGCTGTTGGCAAATGTGGCTGATGTAAAGAGCCTTGTGATACATCCCTATGATACGACTCATGCCGAGATGACACCCGAGCAGCTTGCGGATGTGGGGATAAAGCAGAATACCATCAGACTTTCCATAGGAACAGAGCATATTGATGATATAATATGGGATCTTGAACAGGGGTTTTCTGCAATCTGATGATATAAGGGTCAAAAGTTCATAATGCATTCAAGCTTGCCTGATAAGCATTATGAATTTGTGACCATCTGCAAGAAGGATAGATTCATAATTACAGAAAGGAGACGGATATGTCTGACATTAAAGAAAGCGCATTGGAACTTATTGGAAACACACCGTTATTAAAGCTGAATAATTACGGTAAAAAGGCAGGAGTGACGGATGCGGTGCTCCTTGCAAAGCTTGAATACTTAAATCCGGCGGGTTCGGTTAAGGACAGGATCGCATACGCGATGATAGAAGATGCCGAAAAGAGCGGAAAGCTTAAGCCGGGTGCGACTATAATAGAGCCTACAAGCGGAAATACGGGCATCGGCATTGCCTCTGTTGCAGCTGCTAAAGGCTACAGGGCGATACTGACCCTTCCGGAGACCATGAGTGTGGAAAGGAGAAACCTGCTTAAGGCATACGGGGCGGAGCTTGTTCTGACCGAGGGTGCAAAGGGCATGAAGGGAGCCATCGCCAAGGCGGAGGAATTGAATAAGGAGATCGAAAATTCGATAATCCTGGGTCAGTTTGTAAATCCGGCAAATCCGAAATATCATAAAGCGACCACGGGACCGGAGATATGGGAGCAGACAGGCGGAAAGGTGGATATCTTTGTGGCCGGTGTCGGTACAGGCGGAACCGTTACGGGAGTCGGCGAATTCCTTAAGGAAAAGAACCCTGATATAAAAATAGTTGCGGTAGAGCCTGCCGCAAGTCCGGTGCTTTCAAAGGGACAGGCAGGTGCGCATAAGATTCAGGGTATAGGTGCCGGCTTTGTTCCCGAGGTATTGAATACAAAGATATACGATGAGATCATCACCATCGAAAATGATGACGCATTTGCGGAAGGGAAGGCATTTGCGGTTTCGGAAGGAATACTTGTGGGAATCTCTTCGGGAGCTGCGCTTAAGGCGGGGACGATCCTTGCAAAAAGAGAGGAAAACAAAGGTAAGAATATCGTGATCCTGCTTCCGGATTCCGGTGACAGATATCTTTCGACTCCGTTATTTGCAGGGGAAAACTAAAAGAATTTAAGAAGCCGTGTGCATTTTGCACAGATCATAAGGGGGTGTCCTTACAAAGTACAGGTAAGACACCCCCTTAAGTATACAGTAGGGATCCTTAGATATAATAATCGTAGCCGTCCTTTTCGCTTTGTATTATATCGGCAAGAGTGATGCCGTCGAGATATTTTATTATCACTTCATAAAGCCCCTTGTAGATCGGGAGGGTAAGACAGCCGGCAGCCTTATCGCAAAGATTGGGCTCATCGTCCATACAACTGACCGGAGTAAGAGAGCCTTCGGCGCTTTCAAGGATCTGCCTGACCGTAATGAAGGCAGGATCCTTTGCAAGCCTGTAACCGCCCATATGGCCCTTATTTGCACTCAAAAGCTGGCTTCTGTTTAAGAACGGAACGATCTGTTCCAGATATTTTTTTGAGATATCCTGTCTGTCGGAAATATCCTTTAATGCTATATAACCATCCTGATAGTGCTCGGCAAGATCGATCATCATCCTCAATGAATAGCGTCCGCGCGTAGAAATCTTCAATCCGAATCCCTCCTTTTTTATGCGTCTCTCCAATACCCTATAATACTACAAGTTTAGTAGGTTTTCAAGC
>JAGBOJ010000089.1 GCA_017633935.1 Lachnospiraceae bacterium
CATATCCTCAGAAAAACCGGAGGCACTCCGGCAGCTTTTCTACACCCCTTGAACGGCACACAGCAGACGAGGGACCCTTGTATGAAAGCGGCCTGCCCGCCGTGTCAGTTACGGTGCAGCCTGCCTCTGATGCAATAAGTGCGGCTGCCGCATAGTCCCAAAGCTGGATCTTAAGTTCAAAGTAAAGTGCGCATTTTCCGACGGCAACACAGCACATATCCCATGCGGCAGTCCCCGATCTTCTTAGATCCACGCACATGGGAAGCAGCTTTTTTGCTATCTCAAAGGTCTTTTCAGGAAGTCCCTCATAATAGGGAGCCGTCCCGAAAACCGCAAGGCTTTCATTTAACGGAGCATCAGAGGATACTATCCTCTCACCGTTTAAGTAAGCTCCCTCTCCGGCCTTTGCCGAAAACATCATATCATCATAGGGATTATATACGACTCCGATATACGGGCTTCCGTCCTTCAGCAACGCGATCGATACGACAGAGGGTCTGTATTCAAAAATAAAATTTGAAGTCCCGTCTATAGGGTCAAGCACAAAGCAGTAACCGCTTTCCATCTTTGATGAAAAAACATCCTGCCCATCCTCTTCACCAAGAAAGGAGGCATCGGGGATCACGTCCTTAAGCCTTTCAATGAGAAATGACTGTATCCTTTCATCGGTTTCGGTGCAGAAATTGGCGTGCCCCGACTTTTCCATGACCTTCGGTCTCTTTGCCGACAGCATAATACTGCCGGCTTCCTTTGCAATCTTAGCAATATCTCTTACTGTATCCATAATTCTTTCACTAACCTTTTTAAACGATCTTTATTATCAATTGTCCTGTAAATAAGAAACGGATCGATTCGTTTCCCGTGAATTCCGAAAAAATGTGAAATAACAGATCCTTAATGAATGTCAGATAAGCTCATAATGCTTAAGGGCATTCATGATCCCGTCTTCAAGCAGGTCGGTGGTCACATGATCCGCGTATTCTTTTGCCGCTGCAGTCCCGTTTCCCATAACGATGGCTGTGCCTGCATCTATCAGCATTTCCCTGTCGTTAATGCTGTCCCCGAAAGCATAGGTGTCACTTATATCGGCTCCCAAAAGCTCACAGACCTCTTTGATCCCCGTCCCCTTGCTGAAGCCCTTCGGAACCACCTCCATAACCACATTATTATGGATTATGCTGTAATATTCATCACCGATCTCCTTCATATATGAATCCGTGTCACATCCGAAGATAGAGCACGAAAATTTCTGGATATCATACTGCATCCCGGAAGCTATCGGTTTTAAGTCCTCCTGCAGCTCTCTTGCGATCTTTTCCACATAATATCCGTCATTGGGGTCTCCGGCATATTCTTCGACATTGGCGTAGATATAACGGCTTCCTTCAAGGATAAGCTTTATACCGTGACCGTTCGAAATACTGATTATCCTTTCGACCTCTTCCTGCTCAAAATTCCGGTAAAATATCGTCCTGCCGTTATACTCTATCATCGTGCCGCATCCCGAGATTATCCCGTCAAAGTTAAGTGAGAGGAGATTTTCTTCCCTGATAAAAGCCCTGCTCCTTCCGGAATTCATAAAGATAAGATGCCCGTTTTCTCTGGCAAGTCTTAAAGCCTTAACCGTACTTTCGGGAATATAATTGTTATAATCCCACAGAGTTCCGTCTATATCGAAGAAAAGCAGCTTTTTCATGCAGTCTTACCTCTTTTTTTCCTTATATCCTTCATTACAAATCTGTACAGTATAAACGATGCGACCCCTGCTATGAACCACGCCGCAGGATCAGCCCCCACTGCAAGCTCGTAGCTGTGAAGCCGCATTGCAAGAAGGGCGGTGATAAGCCTTGCAAAAAATTCTATGATCCCAAGTGACATCGCGGTAAGAGAGTATCCGCAGCCCTGCATTGAGTTTCTGTATATAAATATCATCGCAAGCGGGATATAAAATACCACGCTTATATAAATGTAGGTTTTTCCCCAGGGCAGAAGCTCTGCAAGGCTGACACTCGATGAGAAGAATATCGACATCAGATACGGCAGGCATAAAACGGCTATCACTGCCGAAACTATGGAATAGACTACCATTATCTTCATCGCATCCCATGTTCCCCTGTCTACCCTTTCAAGATCGCCCCTGCCGTAATTCTGTCCGGTATAGGCGGCCATCGTCTGTCCGAGCGCCATCATTCCCTGTGTCAGCAGATTCTGAACCTTGCTTGCTGCCGTAAACCCGGCAACAGCCACGGAACCGAACATATTGATGGCAGTCTGCATTATCATCGTACCGCCTGCCGTGATACCAAACTGCAGTCCCATCGGCAGGCCTATCGAAAGCATACTCTTAGTATACCCCGGGTCTATCCTCCAATGCTCTTTTTTCGGAGTGAGTACGGGAATTTTGTTAATTATGTAAACCACGCATAATATCGCCGATATCCCCTGTGATACATCGGTCGCCCATGCTGCTCCGGCAACACCCATTTTCAGGTTGATTATGAAAAAGAGATCCAGCACTATATTTAGGAGAGCCGACAGGATCAAAAAGAAAAGAGGTATCCTGCTGTTCCCTATGGCACGGAGCAGGGACGAAAAGAGATTATAATACACTATTGTGACGATCCCGCCGCAGATCACGGTAATATAGCTGTAGGCGTCTGCAAATATATCCTCCGGCGTGTTCATTATCCTAAGCAGCCAGTTCATGGAAAGCAGGCTGACGGCAGTAAGGGTCACGACTATTATACCTGCAAGGATGATGCTGTTTGCCGCAGTCTTCTGTGTCGCCTCCCTGTCTCCCGCACCGAATTTCTGACTGGTAAGCACGGTAAAGCCCGTGGTCACCCCGCTTGCAAGCCCTATCACAAGGAACATTATGGTTCCCGTGGAACCGACCGCCGCAAGCGCATTTGCACCGACGAATTTCCCCACGATAACAGCATCCACCATATTGTAAAACTGCTGGAATATGTTGCCTAAAAAAAGCGGCATCATAAATTTCAGAATTATTGTGAGGGGTCTTCCCTCCGTCATATTGTTTTCCATAACTGCTCCCCTGAATTACTGCCGATCATTAAAAAAAGTATTAAAGCCCCTTTGTATTCAAGCCGAATCAAATCGTAACATATCACAGAATTTTACTGACTTCAATATGTTTTTTTACATACTTGAACACACTTTAAATTAATGGATATATGTCAGGGTCAAAAGGTGCTTTAGCACCTGACATCACGGATATATTAAAGATGTTTATTCCTTTACTTGATCCTTATTTATGATAAAATGATGTCATGGTCAAAAGGTCACAAAAGACATGCTTGCATGGCTTTTAACATTATGCGCAGGTTTTACGAACAGCTTCCAAACAGAAGAGACAGGGGAAAGGGATAATGAAGATCATCCATTGTGCGGATCTGCATCTGGATTCGAGATTAAACACAAATCTTTCGGCTGAAAAAGCGAAGGAGAGAAAAGCCGAGCTTTTGGACACTTTTATAAGGCTTTCCGACTATGCCGAAGAAAACGGGGTCAAAGCGGTCATAATAGCGGGAGACCTTTTTGATAAAAAGAATGTGTCGCTGCACGCAAGGAATACGGTTTACGGTATCATGGAGCGACATCCAGACATCTCATATCTGTATTTAAGAGGAAATCATGATGTTAGCGCACAGGGGGCACATCCCAAAAATCTTCGTATGTTCGGAAACGGGTGGACATATTACGGACTGCCGATAGATGACAGGAAGAATGTGATAATCGCGGGAATTGAGCTCAATGATGAAAACTCATCCGATATATACGCTGCTCTGGAGCTACGCGCGGAGGATATAAACATAGTAACCCTTCACGGGCAGATAGGCGATTACGCCTTAAAAAGCAGACCGGAGATGATAAACATACACGGATTAAAAAACAAGAGTATAGATTATCTTGCTCTTGGACATATACATGAGCATAAGACAGGCAAGCTTCCTCCGAGGGGGGAATACGTCTACCCGGGATGTCTTGAAGGCAGGGGATTTGATGAATGCGGAGTACACGGGTTTGAGTTAATAGATATTGATGAGAGGGAATTTACACTCACTCACAAATTTATCCCGTTTGCCAAAAGGACCGTTCATGAGGTAAGAGTGGATGTAAGCGGAGTCATGACCACGGTGGAGATAGGGGATCTGGTTCGTTCCGCCCTTACTGACAGGGGGATATCATCTGACGATATGGTAAAGATCGTACTTACCGGGAAAGTGGATGTGGAATGTGAAAAGGACCCCGAGCAGGTAAGGCAGAGATTTGAAAACGATTATTATTTCTTAAAGGTAAGCGATGAGACCGGACTTGCAGTCGACTATGTCAGCTTCGGCAGGGATGCGTCACTGAAGGGTGAATTTGTAAGGATAGTACAGTCTGATGAGTTATTGAGCGAGGAAAGAAAGTCGGCGATCATAAGATGCGGCATACAGGCTCTTTCGGGGGAGGAATGGCAGTGAAGCTGATAAGTCTGCATATAGAAAATTTCGGTGTGTTTAAGGATTATACCTATCTCTTTAAGGATGGGATAAATACGATAGTACATGAAAACGGATGGGGTAAGAGTACGCTGGCCGCGTTTATAAGGGTCATGTTTTACGGCTTTGATAACGAGGGCAAGCGGAGCGAGATTGAAAACGAAAGGAAGAAGTTCTATCCGTGGCAGGGCGGTGCCTACGGCGGTATGCTCACCTTTGAAGCCGGAGGAAAGGCTTACCGTATCGAAAGAAATTTTAACGATAAAAAGGAAGGCACATTTGCGCTCTATGACGCCCATACAAATCTTTTGTCCCGGGATTATTCGGAAAATATAGGTGAAGAGCTCTTCGGGATAGATGCTGTCTCATTTGAAAGGACCGCATTTATAGCCCAGCAGGACTGTATCACGGAGGTTACAAGCGCGATAAACGCAAAAATAGGAAATATCGCGGAAAATACGGCGGATATGGGGCAGTATGAGGAGGTACAGTTAAGGCTTAAAAAGGAGGCGGACAGTCTGACTCCTTCAAGAAAGACCGGAGCAATAGCAAGGCTTAAGGATGATATAGCCTTAAAGGAGGCGCGGATCACGCCCCGGGCACAGCGTGAGGCACACAGAGCCGACATAGCCTCGCAGATGACAAGGCTTACCGAATTAAAAGAGGAAAATTCAAGACGCATTAAAAATATACAGGAGGATATGAAGAAGGTTTCCGCCATAAAGGATATGCAGACGAAAAAGGCGGAATATGAAAGGCTTAAGCAGGCGGCAGAGGATGCAGGAGCCCGTAAAGAGGAGCTGAAAAAGAGTTTTCCCGAAGGCGTGGCAGATGAGACGGAATTAAAGGAAATGCTTGAAAGCTCGGGTGAACTTTCCTCTTTTGAGCAGACAATGAGGGATTTCAGGCTGAATGAGGAAGAGAGGCGGGAAGAAGAGAGGATCTATGATTATTATCCGAACGGATTTCCGGAGGATACGGAAATAAGCAGGCTCCTTACACTCTATAACGACAGCGGGGTCAGAAAAAACGCGCTGCCTTCAAAGAAAGCAAACCTGAGGCTGATGCAGGATGTAAAGGAGCAGGAGAGGAATAATTCAGCCAGTGCGAATAAAGTAAAGCTTGCAGTGGGGATCATCTTTATTCTGGCTGCCGTTATCGCAGCAGCTTTCGGAATAACCGTTTACAAAGAAAGGTGGAGTGTGTCGATAGTATGCTTTGTAGCTGCCATTTTTGCCGTGGCAGCGGGTATAACGGCCCTTTTTACACGCCGGACCTATGAGGGAGGAAAGGACAGCGGTGAGGAAGAGCTTAAAAAGGGCATTGAAGAGGATGAGGCATTTATTAAAAAGACCGGTGAGGCTGTGAGTGCCTTTCTTGAAAGGCTTGGAGAAAAGGAGCCCGAAGACGGAAATCTTGCCGTGATCTTTGACAGGGTAAGGGAAGATAAAAGAAAGTCAATGGAATTTGCAAAAAGGCGCGAAAGATTCGATGAAGCCCATGAAGGCAGGAAGAAGCTGAAAGCCCGTATAAATGCTTTCCTGAAAAAATGCGGGGAAGAGGATAGTGATGATCCCGTATCAAAGCTTCACAATGTAAGGGACAGATTAAAGGAGCTTAAGGAAGCCGAAAGGAGCCTTTCGGAGCGGGAGAGGGAATTTGAGAGCTTTTGCGAAGAAAATGACACGGAGAAATTAAAGGAGGATATAAAGGAGCCGGACAGGTCCATGGAAGAGCTGCATTCGGAGTTTGACATGCTTCAGAGGGAGAGCGAGGAGCTTTCGGATAAATATAAAAGCTATGAGGATGAGCTTGATGCCTGCGATGAAGAGCTTTCGGATATAGAATCAGACGAGGAGCAGCTTGAGGAAATGAGGGAACGCTTAAGGGAGCTCCAGTACAGATATGATATCATTTGTGACACGAGGGATTATCTGGAAAAGGCAAAGGTCAGCTTTTCGGCAAAATACATGGAGCCGATAAAAAGAGCCTTTGATAAATATTACAGCGTCCTTTCGGGTGACGACGGGAGAGAGTATGAGCTTGACGCAAATCTTAACATAAAAGTGATAAGCCGCGGAAAAAGCCGTGATACCGGCTTTTTGAGCGGAGGCTACCAGGATCTTGTCGGTCTTTGCCGGAGGATGGCAATGATCGAGGCAATGTATGAGGATGAAAAGCCGTTCCTTATCTTAGACGATCCCTTCGTAAATCTCGACAATGACAGGGTAAGAGGCGGCATAAACGTATTAAAGAAGATCTCGGATTCGTATCAGATAATCTACTTTACCTGTCACGAAAGCAGGACAGCGGGGTAATATATATCACATTTTTCCGATCCTTCTTAATGCTTCTTTTGTATCATCGTGCTTTCCGAAGGCTGTAAGACGGAAGTAATGCTCCCCCGAGGGACCGAAGCCCGAGCCCGGAGTTCCTACAACGTTCGCATTTTTAAGAAGCTTTTCAAAAAACTCCCAGCTTGTCATGGCATCGGGAGTTTTAAGCCAGATATAAGGGGCATTTATCCCTCCGTACACTTCATAGCCCATTTTTACAAGACCTTCTCTTATAAGACGGGCATTTTCCATATAATAGGCGACATTTTCCCTTATCTCCTTCTGACCCTCTTTTGAGTATACGGCATAGCCTGCCCTCTGCTGTATGTAGGGGGCACCGTTGAATTTTGTCCCGTGCCTTCTTTTCCAGAGATCGTAAAGATAAATACCGTCAGCGCTTTTTAAGGCTTTCGGAACTACGGTAAAGCCGAGTCTTACACCGGTAAAGCCGGCATTTTTGGAAAATGAGCGGATCTCGATGGCGGCATTTTTTGCGCCCCTGCACTCGTAGATCGAATGGGGAATATCCTTTTCGGTGATATACGCTTCATAGGCGGCATCATAGATTATGACCGAATGATTTTCGTTTGCATAGTCCACCCATTTTTGAAGCTCTTCCCTATTCATTGCCGTGCCTGTGGGGTTATTGGGGGAGCAGATGTATATGATGTCGGGTGTTTTTGAGGGCAGTCCGGGTGAGAAGCCGTTTTCTGCCGTGCAGGGAAGATATATGATATCTGACCACTTACCCGTGCTTTCATCAAAGCTTCCGGTTCTTCCGGCCATCACGTTTGAGTCCACATAGACGGGATATACAGGGTCGCAGACCGCGATGATATTATCCCGCCCGAATATTTCCTGAATGTTTCCGGAGTCGCTTTTTGCACCGTCCGAAACAAAGATCTCATCGCTTTCTATATCGCAGCCGTATCTTAAATAGTCATTTTCGGCTATCGCCTTCCTTAAAAAATCATAGCCGAGATCCGGAGCATAGCCCTTAAAGCCCTCCGGAGTTTTTTGGGATTCCACTGCCTCGTGCAGCGCATTTATGACAGTCGGGGTAAGGGGTCTTGTAACATCACCGATCCCAAGGCTGATTATTTCCCTTCCGGGGTTTTCCGCCTTATATTCATTTACTTTTCCTGATATCTCCGCAAAAAGATACGATCCGCGAAGTGACAGATAATCCTTATTTACCGTAAACATCTTATTCCTCCTGAAAAAACCTTCTAAAGCCCGTGCCCTACGGGATAGTTATTATCAAAGCAGGCAGAGCAGACCGGCAGACCTCCCGTCATCAGTGAAAGGTCTTTAAGGTCGAGATACCCCAGAGAATCGGCCCCTATGCTTCTGCATACCTCATCCGCGGAATGCTTTGAGGCGATAAGTTGGCCTGATGAGGGTACATCCGTCCCGTAAAAACAGGGGTATAAAAAGGGCGGTGAGCTGATACGCACATGCACCTTGTCCGCGCCCGCCTTTTTAAGCATCTCCACGATCTGTCTCATGGTGTTCCCCCTGACTATGGAATCATCGATGAGTACCACTCTTTTGCCTCTGACCACATTTTCCATGACCGAAAGCTTCATATGCACCGCACTTTTTCTCTCATTATCCGTGGGCTTTATAAAGCTCCTTCCCACATAGCTGTTCTTATGGAGACCGAGGGCAAAGGGTATGCCGGATTCAAGGGCGTACCCTTCGGCGGCCTTAAGTCCCGAATCCGGTACGCCTATCACGACATCGGCAGGTACATCATATCTTTTTGCAAGCGCTCTTCCCGCCATTATGCGGGCTTCATGGACGGGGACACCGTCTATTACCGAATCGGGCCTTGCAAAATAAATATATTCAAAGACACAGTGCGCAGGTGTTTTGTGAAGAGGAAGCTGCCCGCTCCTTATGCCGTCTCCGGTTATCGTCACTATCTCGCCGGGGGCTGCATCCCTTATGATCCGGCCTCCGACCGATCTTACGGCAGCGCTTTCCGAAGCAAGGATGTAGGAATCATCTCTTTTCCCTATTATCAGCGGCTTGATACCGTAGGGGTCCCTGATGCCGACAAGCTTTCTCGGACTCATTATGATGCAGGCATAGCCTCCCTTAAGCTTCATAGCGGCTTTTTGTACGGCTTCCTCTATCGAGCCGGAGCTTATCCGCTCATTTATGATCTCATACGAAAGAACCTCCGAATCGGATGAGGTGTAATGAGCGATCCCGCGCAGGAGCTGTTCTGCTTTAAGCTCACGGGCATTCATTATATTTCCGTTATGTACCAGGGCAAGGCTGCCTTTAATATAATTCATGGCGATAGGCTGTGAGTTTTCAAGTCTGCTTCCTCCGGTAGTGGAGTACCTGACATGTCCAACCCCGATATTTCCGCAAAGACCGGAAAGGTCTGACATAGAAAAGACTTCACTTACAAGCCCCATCCCCTTTTTTATGGACAGATTTCCTTTGCTTCCGTGAGTGTCAGAGACGGCTATCCCGGCAGATTCCTGCCCCCTGTGCTGCAGCGCCGTAAGGCCGTAGTAGATGTCCCTTGCGACACTGCCGCCACCCGGGGATATGATCCCGAAAACCCCGCATTCCTCATGAAGCTTATCTTCACCGGTGATCAATACGATATCCTCCCTGCACCCTTCAATAGACCGAAAACAGCAGCTTTCCGTAGCTAGGAACCGGCCAGCAGTCCTCACCGGTAAGCATCTCCGCCTCATCCACGTACTTTCTTAAGCTCTCCATCTTAGGCAGTACCTCATCCCTTATCGATGCTGAGGTGTCCGTTATGGTTTTGCAGCTCTTTAATCCCTCAAGGGCATCTTCAAGTGATGAGACATGCTCCGATATCTTATCCGTAAGCCCGGAAAGCTGCTCCATCGTGGATATCTCATAGTTACATTTAACCTTGTCGCTTACAGATCTCATAAGCGATACCGATTTTGCAAGCCTGCCAAGGTACCCCTCGATCGCGGGAAGATAGCTCTTTCTTACCATGTCCACCATGGTCAAACCCTCGATATTTACGGTTTTGCAGTAGTTTTCAAGCATGATCTCACATCTTGAGTACAGCTCGGGCTCCGTGAATACCTTATGGGATATGAGCATATCCTTGTTCTTTTTATCAAGCAGATGGGGCATCGCATCGGCGGTGGTCCTTAAGTTTGAAAGTCCTCTTACCTCGGTTGCTTCCTTAACCCATTCATCTGTATAGCCGTTGCCGTTAAAGAGGATCCTTTCATGCTTTTTAATGGTCTCCTTTATAAGCTCGTGAAGTGCGCCCTCAAAATCCTTGGCACCCTCAAGGATGTCCGCATACTGCTTAAGGCTTTCGGCTACGGCGCTGTTAAGCATGATATTGCAGCAGGCTATGCTGTTTGACGATCCGAGCGAACGGAATTCAAACTTATTGCCGGTAAAGGCAAAGGGTGAGGTGCGGTTCCTGTCGGTGGTATCCTTTGAAAATCCCGGAAGGGTATGAACACCGAGCTTCATGATCTCCTTTTCTTTTCCCGCATACGGAGTATCATTTTTTATCGCGTCAAGGATCCCGGTGAGCTCATCGCCTAAAAATACCGAGATTATGGCGGGAGGAGCTTCATTTGCGCCGAGCCTGTGATCGTTTCCGGCTGTGGCAACGGAGAGTCTTAAAAGATCCTGATAATCGTCTACCGCCTGTATCACAGCGCTTAAGAACAGCAGAAACTGTGCGTTTTCATAGGGCGTGCTGCCCGGAGACAGAAGGTTTGTACCGTCATTTGTAGCCATCGACCAGTTGTTGTGCTTGCCGGAGCCGTTTACACCCGCAAAGGGCTTTTCGTGAAGGAGACACACCATACCGTGTCTTCTTGCCACCTTCTGCATTATCTCCATAGTAAGCTGGTTATTATCGGTAGCCACATTGGTCGTTGAAAAGATCGGGGCAAGCTCGTGCTGTGCCGGAGCCACCTCGTTATGCTCGGTCTTTGCAAGGATGCCCAGCTTCCACAGCTCATTGTTAAGATCCTCCATAAAGTCCGATACTCTCGGCTTTATGACTCCGAAATAATGATCGTCAAGCTCCTGTCCCTTCGGGGGCATTGCGCCGAAAAGGGTTCTTCCCGTATATACAAGATCCGGTCTTTTCTCAAACATTTCCTTATCGATCAGGAAATATTCCTGCTCGGGTCCCACGCTTGTCCTTACATATTTCACGTCCTTACCGAAAAGCTTTAAGATCCTTCTTGCCTGCTTATCAAGTGCCTGCATGGAGCGCAGCAGAGGGGTCTTTTTATCGAGCGCTTCTCCCGAATACGAACAGAATGCCGTAGGTATGCACAGTGTATGATCCTTTATGAAGGCGTAAGAGGTCGGGTCCCATGCCGTATAGCCTCTTGCCTCAAAGGTGGCCCTTAAGCCTCCCGAAGGAAAGGAGGAGGCGTCGGGTTCACCTTTTATCAACTCCTTGCCGGAAAACTCCATTATCACACCGCCATCCGGTGAAGGAGAGATAAAGCTGTCGTGTTTTTCGGCCGTTACTCCGGTAAGCGGCTGAAACCAGTGCGTAAAATGCGTAGCTCCCTTTTCTACTGCCCAGTCACGCATCTGGGCAGCTACGGCATCTGCCACGGCTACCTCAAGCTTCGCGTTTTCATCGATCGTCTTTCTTAAGGATTTATATACATCCTCGGAGAGCCTTGCCCTCATAACCCTGTCGTCAAATACCATCGATCCGAATAACTCCGGCACATTTTTCTTTTCCATCAGATAACCTCCTTATTATTTGTTTAACGCTTAAATTCCAACCTATTTTCCGCTTTCTCCGTAATTCGATAAAACCCTTGCCGAGGGGTCGTTTACATCGCAGCCCTCCCAGTTCTTATTGGGCATCCAGAAATCCGTCACCATTTCCGACTGTCCGGGGTAATATTTTTCAAAGATCTCCCTGTAGAAGAGGGATTCCTTAGTAAAGGGTCTTGCATGCACATATTTGTTTGCTCTGGCTTCAAACTCCTCATCTGTGCAGTGTTGCTCTGCCAATTCGGTAAGGTCATCCTTTAAGGAGTGACCCACAGCGTCCGAAAAGGCGGCTTTTTCTCTCCATAGTATGCTCTCCGGTATAAGTCCGTCCTTTTCAAAGGCTTTTCTGAGCAGATACTTTCCCTTTCCGTACCTGTTAAGCTTAAGCCCGGGGTCGATCGACATACAGTATTCCACAAAATCGAGGTCTCCGAAGGGGACTCTTGCTTCCAGCGAATTTACGCTTATGCAGCGGTCCGCCCTTAAGACATCGTACATATGGATCTCGCGTATGCGCTTTTCGGCCTCTTTCTGAAATTCCTCGGCATTCGGGGCAAAGTCCGTGTATTTGTAGCCGAAGATCTCATCGGATATCTCACCGGTAAGGATGACCCGCACATCGGAGCTTTCATGTATCGCCTTACAGACAAGATACATTCCTATCGAAGCCCTGATCGTCGTGATATCATAGGTTCCCAAAAGCTCTATCACCGTTTCCGCGGCATCCTGTACATCCTTTTTTGAAATGATCACCTCGTGATGCTCACTGTGTATGTGATCAGCCACTTCACGGGCGTATTTAAGGTCTATGGCGTCTATATCCATTCCGATGGCCCATGTCTTTAACGGTCTGTCGCTTACGGATGCGGCGATACCGCAGACCAGCGAGGAATCCAGTCCTCCCGAGAGCAGAAAGCCTACCGGTGCATCAGAGTCAAGCCGCTTTTTTACGCCCTTTATAAGAAGATCATGTATGCGCTCTGTCGCCTTTATGATATCGTCATCACTGCGGCGGCTTACCTTCGACATATCCCTGTAGCAGACGAACTTTCCGTCCTTAAAGTAGTGTCCCGGTGGAAACGGCATTATCTTATCCGTAAGGATAGTGAGATTTTTCGGCTCGGAAGCAAAGACATAATTTCCCTTTTCTGTTCTCCCGTAATAGAGCGGCCGTATGCCTATCGGGTCCCTTGCCGCAATATAGCTGTCATTTTCCCTGTCATAAAGGATCATCGCAAATTCGGCATCTAACAGCCTGAACATCCCGGTACCGTACTGCCGGTACATATAGCCGAGGATCTCGCAGTCAGAATCACTGTTAAAGCTGCAGCCCTTCTTTATAAGCTCATCCTTAAGCTTTCTGAAGCCGTATATTTCCCCGTTACAGACCACTACGGTGTCGCTCTTTACGGGAAGAGAGGTACCGTCACCTTCCTCGGTAAGCTCCGATATCTTAATGCTTTCTTTGCCGCTATATATAAACGGCTGCATGCCCGCATCGCTTAATCCCATAATGGAGAGCCTGTTAAAGCCGAGATAACCGTTTCCGGTATTTACTATCCTCATTCCGTCCGGCCCTCTTGAATGTGTTTTTAAAAGAGCCTCCCTTATCTTAAGATATCCGTCTTCGATCCCGCAGATCCCTGCTATGGAGCACATACCGGCTCACCTCCTTTTTACTCAACGTCCTGAAGAGCTGCCTCATTTTCTTCGCCGGTCCTTATCTTGACTACCTTTTCGACACCGTAGACAAATATCTTTCCGTCTCCGATATGCCCGGTATAAAGAACCTTCTTTGCTGTCTCGATCACCTTTTGTACAGGTATTTTGCTCACGACTATCTCAAGCTTAACCTTAGGCAGGAGCGTTGCATCCATTTCAATTCCCCTGTACCGTTCCCCGGCTCCCTTCTGTATGCCGCAGCCCATTACCTGAGTGACCGTCATTCCGGTAACACCCAGATCGTTCATCGCCTTTTTAACCTTTTCATACCGCGAAAGCTTCGCTATTATGACGACCTTATATATACCGGTAGATACGGGCACGGGCGCTGCCACCTTAACAGCGGCATCTATCTGCGCCTTGCTTGCCTCCTCGTATACGTCGGTGCCGAGATCAGTGTTCTCATTTACATCCATTGTCATGGAGTTTGAGATATCCATAAGAGAAAATCCCGAATACGCGCTGGGAAGACCGTGCTCGGTGGAGTCAAGTCCTATGATCTCTTCTTCCTCGCTCACCCTTAAGCCAAAGATCGCTTTGATCAGGGAAAATACGAGAATCATCATTATCACAGCCCAGCCTGCCACTGAGAACAGACCTATAAGCTGGATGGAAAGCTGCTTAAAGCCTCCGCCGTAAAACAGTCCGTTAAGGATGCCGGCTGTATTGAAGGCGGGAGATGTGTCGGTCGCAAAAAGACCTACCGCTATGGTTCCCCATATGCCGTTTAAGCAGTGTACCGCGACGGCACCTACGGGATCGTCTATATGAAGCTTGTGATCAAGCAGCCATACTCCGAATACCACAAGAAGTCCGGATACCGCGCCTATAACCGCTGCGCCTAAGGCATCCGTTACATCGCAGGGTGCGGTGATCGCCACAAGACCCGCAAGCGATGCATTCAGACACATGGATACATCAGGCTTTCCGTATCTTACCCATGTAAATATCATGCAGACCACGGTTGCCACGGCGGGAGCCACTGTGGTAGTCAGAAAAATAGTGCCAAGCTCGGATACATTTGTGGCCGCCGCTCCGTTAAAGCCGTACCAGCCGAGCCAGAGGATAAACACACCGAGGGCTCCGAGCGGGATGTTGTGTCCCGGGAAAGCGTTCACTCTGGTTACTTTGCCGTCTTTATCCTTTGTAAATTTGCCTATCCTCGGACCTACCATCGCGGCACCTACTAAAGCCGCAAGTCCGCCTACCATATGAATGGCGGTAGACCCCGCATAATCATGGAAGCCTATCCTTGAAAGCCATCCTCCGCCCCATATCCAGTGAGCCTCTATCGGATATACTATAGCCGAGATGAGTCCCGAATATACGCAGTAGGAAAGGAATCTGGTCCTTTCGGCCATCGCGCCCGATACTATGGTGGCAGTGGTCGCGCAGAACACAAGATTAAATACAAATGCGGACCAGTCGAAGCTTTCGTAGGCGGTGAAAACATCAAAGGTCGGCTTTCCGACAAAGCCTCCAAGGATATCTTCACCGTACATAAGACCGAAACCCAGCGGCACAAAAACCATAGTGCCTATACAGAAATCCATCAGATTTTTCATAAGTATGTTTCCGGCATTTTTGGCTCTTGCAAAGCCCGATTCCACCATTGCAAAGCCTGCCTGCATCCAGAATACCAGTGCAGCACCGATAAGAAACCATACTCCGAATACCTCGGAATTGATCGCTTTTAAGATCTCATCACTCATAATACTTCCCTCCTCATAAAAAAGGGCACTTTACCACGATCCACTCCGTTGTGGTAAAATGCCTGACTGAACGACAAAAATCCCTTGTCGTTAACTATGAGTTTTCCGGCGCCTGAAAAACAAAAACGGGCATCGGAAATATCCGACGCCCTTGTCTGATTCCAAATCATAAAACCCATTTTTGGATTTGTCAACAATTTTTTTTTGGTGAGAATCGTTAGATGAATTGCAACGAATTGTAACTAACAAACCGGTTGACAAACCGGAAGGTTGATGTTAGGCTACGGTATATCAAAGGACAAGGGCGTCTTAAAGCGACAGGCTTTAAGGCGCCTTTTCCCGTTTATGACAGTCTGCGGGGAGTATCACTGCATGTATGGGCAGGGCGGAAAATGGTCACAATTCAGCACTTGACCACCGCTGAATTGTAACGGATATGTCCGACAAATAAAAAAAGGGGTGACATTATGAAAGACCGGTTTGAAGAGATAAGCAAAAAGGGACTGTATCGAAGGGAATTTGAACATGATAACTGCGGGATAGGCGCGATCATTGATATAAAAGGACGCGCCGGGCATAAGCTTGTAAGCGATGCCCTTCTGATAGTGGAAAACCTTGAACACAGGGCGGGAAAGGATGCCGAGGGAAAGACCGGAGACGGTGTCGGGATACTTACCCAGATACCGCACAGATTTTTCGTAAAGAAGCTGAAGGAGGAGGGAATTGATCTGCCGGGCTACAGACAGTACGGTGTGGGAATGTTCTTTTTCCCGGCAAACGATCCCGATATGCGTCAGGCAAGGTCGATGTTTGAGATAATCTTAAGGAAAGCCGGCTTAAAGCTCATATGCTGGCGCAAGGTGGATACGAAGCCTGAGGTTTTAGGCAGCAAAGCCAGAGAGTGTATGCCGCGTATATATCAGGTATTTATTGAGCGTCCGAATGCGGCGCAGACCGATCTTGATTTTGACAGGATGCTCTATACGGTCAGAAGGGAATTTGAGCAAAGCAGTGTAAATACCTATGTTCCGTCTCTTTCATGCAGGACGGTGGTTTATAAGGGAATGTTTTTAGTGGGACAGCTCAGGACGTTTTTTACGGATCTTGAAGATGAGGCTTATGAATCGGCAATAGCGATGGTACATTCGCGCTTTTCGACAAACACCGCGCCAAGCTGGAACAGGGCACATCCGAACAGGCTTATAGTACATAACGGTGAGATCAATACGATAAAGGGCAATGCGGACAAGATGCTTGCAAGGGAAGAGACCATGCATACGGGGAAATTTTCGCCGGATGATATGACAAAGGTGCTTCCCGTCATATCACAGAGCGGGTCCGATTCCGCAATGCTCGATAATACCCTTGAATTTCTTATGATGAGCGGAATGGAGCTGCCGCTTGCGGCCTCCGTCCTCATCCCGGAGCCGTGGTCCCATAACGATACGCTTTCAACGGAGGAAAAGGATTTTTACCAGTATTATGCCACGATGATGGAACCCTGGGACGGGCCGGCATCCATACTGTTTTCGGACGGGGATATAATGGGAGCCATACTTGACCGTAACGGGCTGCGTCCGTCGAGGTATTATGTAATGGATGACGGAAGGCTCATCCTTTCCTCCGAGGTAGGGGTGCTCGATCTGGATGAAAGCCACATCGTAAAGAAGGAGAGACTGCATCCCGGAAAGCTGCTTATAGTCGATACCGTATCCGGCAGACTGATCGGTGATGATGAGATAAAAGAGTTATATGCCCGTTCAAAGCCCTACGGTGAGTGGCTTGACAGCAAAATGGTGACCTTAGCCTCCTTAAAGGCTCCCAATAAAAAGATCGAAAATTATTCTGATACCGAAAGAGCGAGGCTGCAGAAGGCCTTCGGCTATACATGGGAAAATTATCATGACAGTATTCTTTCAATGGCTCTTAAGGGCAGCGAAGCGATAGGCTCGATGGGTGTGGATACCCCGGTAGCGGCCTTGTCAGGACAATATCAGCCGTTATTTTATTATTTCAAGCAGCTTTTTGCGCAGGTCACGAATCCGCCGATAGATGCACAGCGTGAGGAGATAGTGACCTCAAAGACGGTTTATCTTGGAAAAAACGGGAATCTTCTGGAGGAAAAGCCGGAAAACTGCCAGGTGCTAAAGATAAATAATCCGATCCTTACAGACCTTGACCTGTTAAAGATACGCCATATGGAAAAGGAAGGCTTCAAGGTGGCGTGTGTTTCTATTCTTTTCTATAAAAGCACTCCGATGAAGAGGGTGATAGAGCAACTGTTTGTAAAGGTTGACAAGGCTTACAGGGAGGGCGCAAATATTCTGATACTCTCAGACAGGGGAGTGGATGAAAATCATGTGGCGATCCCCTCGCTTCTGGCTGTCGCGGCAGTTCACAAGCACCTTGTGGATACAAGGAAGTCCACTGCCATGTCCATAATCGTCGAATCGGGAGAACCGAGGGAGGTGCATCATTTCGCTACTCTTTTAGGGTACGGCGCTCGTGCCGTAAATCCGTATCTTGCACATTCCACGGTCGCACAGCTTATTGAGGAGGAGCTGCTTGATAAGGATTATTACGCCGCCGTGGAGGATTATGATAACGCGATCCTTTCGGGCATAGTAAAGATAGCCTCAAAGATGGGAATATCAACCATCCAGTCTTATCAGGGAAGCAAGATATTTGAAGCGGTCGGCATCTCGGATGAGGTCATAAACGATTATTTTACCGGAACCGTAAGCCGTATAGGGGGCATTACCTTAGAGGATATAGGAAGCGCTGCGGATAAGCAGCACAGCAGGGCATTTGATCCTCTGGGACTGCCCGTTCAGCTGGAGCTTTCCGCACTGGGAAGACATAAGGAAAGAAGCGGCGGGGAAAAGCACAGATACGATCCGCAGACCATCCATATGCTCCAGCTTTCCACAAGGGAGGGAAGCTATGAAAAATTCAGGGAATACGCAAGGATGGCGGACAATGAGGCAAACGGGAGCCTAAGGAGTCTCATGGAGATCGATCTTCCCGAAAAGGGTATCCCGATAGAGGAGGTTGAGGATGAAGGATCGATCGTAAGGAGATTTAAGACCGGAGCGATGTCCTACGGCTCGATCTCGGAGGAGGCGCACCAGACCCTTGCGATAGCGATGAATCGTCTTAAGGGCAAGAGCAACAGCGGTGAAGGCGGAGAAAGTGATGAAAGGATAGAATCGGCCGGCTCAAAGGATGACAGGAATTCTGCGATCAAGCAGGTGGCCAGCGGAAGATTCGGTGTCACAAGCCGCTACCTTGTGAGCGCAAAGGAGATCCAGATAAAGATGGCGCAGGGGGCAAAGCCCGGAGAGGGCGGGCATCTTCCCGGAAAAAAGGTTTATCCGTGGATAGCAAAGACGAGACACTCCACTCCCGGAGTCAGTCTTATCTCGCCTCCGCCCCATCATGACATTTATTCAATAGAGGATCTGGCGCAGCTTATATATGACCTTAAATGCGCGAATAAAAACGCGAGGATATCAGTAAAGCTCGTGTCGGAGGCCGGCGTCGGAACAGTGGCGGCAGGTGTCGCAAAGGCGGGTGCTGCCGTGGTTCTGATCTCGGGCTACGACGGCGGTACCGGAGCGGCGCCCCTTTCTTCCATACATAATGCGGGTCTTCCGTGGGAGCTGGGACTTGCCGAGACACATCAGACCCTTTTGGCAAACGGCTTAAGGGACCGCGTGGTCATAGAAACCGACGGAAAGCTTATGACGGGAAGGGATGTGGCTATCGCGGCGATGCTCGGAGCGGAGGAATTCGGGTTTGCCACGGCACCGCTTATCACACTGGGGTGCGTGATGATGAGACAGTGTCAGTCGGATACCTGTCCGATGGGGGTTGCGACCCAGAATCCCGAGCTCAGAAAACGCTTTGCGGGCAAGCCGGAATATGTCGAGAACTTTATGCTCTTTATAGCAAGGCAGCTCCGTGAGATAATGGCAAGCCTCGGTATAAGGACCGTAAAAGAGCTGGTGGGAAGGAGCGATCTGTTAAAGCTGAAGGACTCTCTTAAGGGCACGGCAGGTAAAATAGATCTCTCCGGAGTACTCCTTCATATGGAAGAAAAAGCCGCAGATTACGATAAAAAGGATCTTTATGATTTCAGGCTTGAAGACACAAAGGAGGAAAAGGAGCTTCTTAATAATGAGGAGATAAAAGAGGCGATAAAGAAGGGTAAAAGGGCTTTGGCAAAGGTTACGGTAAAGAGCACGGACAGGACCTTCGGTACGCTTTTAGGGGCACAGATCACGAGAAATAATCCCGAAGGACTTCCTGAGGATACGGTTACCATAAGCTGTGAAGGCTCGGGAGGGCAGAGCTTCGGGGCATTTATCCCGTCAGGACTTACCTTAAAGCTTACGGGAGACAGCAATGATTATCTCGGAAAGGGTTTGTCCGGCGGAAAGATCACGGTGTCGGCGCCTGAAAAGGCAAAGTACGATCCGGGGGAAAATATCATAACCGGCAATGTCGCCTTATACGGAGCCACCTCGGGGCAGGCATATATAGCGGGAAAGGCAGGGGAGAGATTTGCGATAAGGAATTCCGGAGCCGTGGCCGTGGTCGAGGGTGTCGGAGAGCATGGCTGCGAATATATGACAGGAGGCACCGTTGTGATCTTAGGCGCGGTGGGGAAGAATTTTGCCGCCGGAATGAGCGGAGGCGTGGCTTATGTGCTTGATGAGGATAATACACTTTATAAGAATCTCAACAAACAGCTTGTGAGTATGGAGACCCTGCAGCATAAGGAGGATAAAGCGGAGCTTAAGCAGCTTATAGAAAGTCACGCGCTCTTAACGGGTTCAAAGAAGGCAAAGCTCATTCTTTCCGAATTTGACAGATATGCTGCTCATTTTAAGAAGATAATCCCTGTGGATTATAAGGAGATAAGAAGGCTCATTGCAGCGGAAATGGAGGCCGGAGCCGGTGAGGAAACTGCTAAGATAGAGGCTTTCAGGACCTTTACGGGAGGCTGAGGCAAAAAGGATATATGCAGCGGATGGGAGTAATAACATTAAGGAGCGGGAGTTATGGGAAAGATAAACGGATTTTTGGAATATGAAAGGGAAGACGGAAAGGTCAGGCCGGAGGAGATAAGGACGGAGGATTTTAAGGAATTTCACGAAAGGCTTGAATTAGAGGCGCAGTTTATTCAGGCGGCAAGATGCATGGACTGCGGGGTGCCTTTTTGTCAGGCGGGAGTAATGATCTCGGGGATGATGTCGGGCTGTCCGCTTAACAATCTTGTGCCGGAGATAAATGATCTGGTTTACAGGGGTAGGATGAAGGAGGCTTACAGAAGGCTTTCAGTAACACATTGCCTTCCGGAATTTACAAGCAGGGTATGTCCGGCTCTTTGCGAGGCAGCCTGCACATGCAATCTGCACGATAAGCCGGTTTCCACAAAGGAAAATGAAAAGGCCGTGATCGAATATGCCTTTGAACACGGTCTGGTAAAAGAAGAAAAGCCTGAGGTGAGGACAGGCAAAAGAGTAGCTGTGATCGGAAGCGGTCCGGCAGGACTTGCAGCAGCCCTGCTCTTAAACCGCAGGGGACATGAGGTGACCGTTTATGAGCGCAGGGACAGGGCAGGAGGGCTCTTAAGATACGGTATACCGAATATGAAGCTGGATAAGTCTGTGATCGACAGACGGATAGCGCTTATGGAGGAGGCAGGCATAAGCTTTAAGCTTAATGCGGATGTGGGAAAAGACATCGGCGCAAAGGAGATAGAAAAGGAATATGACGCAGTGATCCTTGCCTGCGGTGCTTCAAATCCGAGAGATATAAATGTGCCCGGAAGGGATGCGAAGGGAATATATTTTGCCGTGGATTTTCTTTCCGGGGTGACAAAGAGATTGTCGGACAGCGGCTTTAAGGATGTGCCTTACGAGCTTGTAAAGGATAAGGATGTGATCATAATCGGCGGCGGTGATACGGGTAACGACTGTGTGGGCACATGCATAAGGCTTAAAGCCAGAAGCGTGACGCAGCTTGAAATGATGCCTAAGCCTCCCGAAGAAAGGACTGCTGCAAATCCATGGCCCGAATGGCCGCGGATACTGAAGGTTGATTACGGACAGGAGGAGGCTGTATGGAAATTCGGGCATGACCCGAGGGTATATCAGACGACGGTTAAGGAATTTATCAAGGATAAAAAGGGGAATCTTAAGGAAGCGGTGCTGTTATCGCTTAAGCCCGTTAAGGATGAAGCTTCGGGAAGGATAAATATGGTTCCGGTTGAAGGAAGTGAAAGAGCCTGTCCGGTTCAGCTCCTGCTGATCGCTGCGGGGTTCCTCGGAAGTGAAGGGTATGTTACGGATGCCTTCGGGGTACAGATCGACGGACGTACGAATATAAAGACAGAAGAGGGAAAGCATGCTTCCTCAAGGCAGAAGGTGTATGCGGCAGGAGATGTCCGCACCGGCCAGTCACTCGTCGTAAGAGCCATAGCCGACGGAAGGGCTGTGGCAGCGGAGGTCGATCAGGCACTTATGGGATACACAAATCTTTAAGGGAGGGTTAAAAAACCGATGACTAAATACATATTTGTGACCGGAGGTGTGGTTTCGGGACTCGGAAAGGGGATAACGGCAGCTTCCTTAGGGCGGCTCTTAAAGGCAAGGGGCTTAAAGGTGGCGGCACAGAAGCTTGACCCGTATATAAATGTGGACCCGGGCACGATGAGCCCCTACCAGCACGGCGAGGTGTATGTGACTGAGGACGGCGCGGAGACGGATCTGGACCTCGGACATTATGAAAGGTTCATCGATGAGGATCTGACCAGATTTTCAAATCTTACCTCCGGAAGAGTGTACTGGAATGTGCTTAATAAGGAAAGAAGGGGAGAATATCTTGGCTCTACCGTGCAGGTGATCCCGCATATCACGAATGAGATAAAGGGTTTTATCTACAGGGCCGGCAAAGAAACCGGTGCCGATGTGGTGATAACCGAGATAGGCGGAACCATAGGTGATATAGAGTCGCAGCCCTTTTTAGAGGCGGTAAGGCAGGTATCGCTTGAAGTCGGGGCTGAAAGGAGCCTTTTTATACACGTCACGCTTGTGCCTTATCTTCACGGGTCAAACGAGCATAAATCAAAGCCTACCCAGCACTCCGTAAAGGAGCTTCAGGGGATGGGGATAAAGCCGGATATAATAGTATTGCGCTGTAATGAGCCTCTGGATGCAGGGATATTTAAGAAAATATCCATGTTCTGTAATGTTAAGGAGGACTGTGTGATAGAAAACAGGACGCTCGACTGTCTTTACGAGGCGCCTCTGATGCTTGAGGATTCCGGGTTTTCAAAGGTGGTATGCAGGGAGCTTAAGATAGCTGAAGGGGAGCTTAAGCTTAAGGAGTGGGAGGAGCTCGTGGAGCGTATAAAAAATCCTGATCGCACGGTAACGATCGCTCTTGTCGGAAAATATGTCCAGCTGCACGATGCCTACCTTTCGGTGGCAGAGGCCCTCCATCATGCCGGATATGCGCTCAATGCCCGTGTGGATATCAAATGGGTGGACTCGGAGGAGCTAAATGATGAAAATATCGGGGAATGTCTTAGGGAAGTATCCGGTATCATAGTGCCGGGCGGCTTCGGAGACAGGGGCATAGAGGGAATGATATGTGCCGCAGGCTATGCAAGGAGGAATAATATCCCGTATCTTGGCATTTGTCTCGGGATGCAGATCGCCGTTATAGAATTTGCGAGGAATGTGGCAGGTATAGCCGATGCCTGCTCCGGAGAATTTCACGAGCCCTCATCACATAAGGTCATAGATTTTATGCCGGGACAGTCGGACGATGTGGAAAAGGGCGGGACCTTAAGGCTTGGAAGCTATCCCTGCAGGATCGCAAAGGGGTCTCTGCTCGAAAAATGCTACAAAAAAACCGATATTTCGGAAAGACACAGGCACCGCTATGAATTCAACAATGATTAC
Organism: Lachnospiraceae bacterium; assembly: GCA_017633935.1. GTDB lineage: Bacteria > Bacillota > Clostridia > Lachnospirales > Lachnospiraceae > NK4A144. The sequence goes on from JAGBOJ010000089.1 coordinate 23,031, forward strand.
AGGGATATCCTTACAAAAAAGGGTATGCTGCTTTCGGGGATATCTCCCGACGGTAAGCTTGTGGAGGCAGTTGAGACAGTGGGTAATGATTTCTTTGCGGGAGTCCAGTATCATCCCGAGTTCAAGTCAAGACCGAACAGGCCGCATCCGCTTTTTAAGGGTTTTATAGAGGCTGCGCTGGAACATTGACGGATATTATGTATTCCGTCTCCTCTTGTTTTATGACCGCATTATATTTATAATGGTTGGGTTGTATTTATCTATCAGGAGAGGACTGCATGAGTAATAATAAAAAACCGGCTTTAAGTAAAGAGCTTAGCGAAGAGGAAAAGAAACAGCGTCAGAAAAACCGTGAAAAGGCCTTAAGGGAGAGCCGGAACAAGAAGAACGAAAAAACAAAAGCAAAGGTAAAAAAAGAGCTTGCCAAAAAATCGGAACGAAAGGCAAGCAAAAAGGCAAGGAAGAGGGCTGCGTTTAAGACAAAGCTTTCGGAGCTGCCCGGAACGTTAAAGAGGTTCATTAAAAAGAGAAGGGTATTTTTAGTCTGCGCTGCGGCAGCGCTTTTGCTTGGGATCGTTTTTTATTTTTCCGTAAATTCCGGAAAAAGATCCGGCACGGCTGCGGTTAAAGAAGAGAGCGCAAAAGAAAAGGCTGAGGTCACGGAAGAGACTGAAGAGCTAAAAGAAACGGCGGAGGCGGTCTCACAGGATATCGCGGATAAAGAGGAAACCGTATCCGGGGATAAGAAGGCAGAGAAAAAAAGAGAGCTTAAGGTGCTTTCCGATACGGGAAAGGATACGGCCGCTTCGGTCTCGTTCAATATGCAGGACATATATCCCCATAAGGGAGGGATTTACCTTATGCCGTCGGAAAATGACGGGGACAGCATAAAGGGCGAGCTCCTTGCCGCAAGCGTATATGAAAAGGAAGAATACGAAAAGCTTGAGGAGGGACAGAGGATAAATATCAGTGATCAGGAATATATCGTGCTTGCCGTAAATGAGGATGCCGAATACGGTACCGCGCTTTCGATGGCACCCTTTGACGAGGATAAGGAAAAGGAATACGATAAGATCCTTGAAGGTAAGAAGAGTCCCGAGGACAGTCTCGGTTATGAAAATCTGGTATACGGGATGACTGTCGCTGCCGAGAAAGCCCAGATGGAATTTGTCGGCGGGACGGATTATTTTTCAAACGACGGATATGACGACGATGATATGATCTTCTTTGCCGGTACGTCGCTTTATTTCCCCATCTGCTACAGTCTTGATACGGGGGTCACGCTTCACTTTGATAAAGACTGTACTCTTACTGTGCCGGATGAGACACTTATAAAGGATGAGGAATATGACACGGATGATTATCTGGCGGGGAAAAACGAGCTTTATCCGCCGGATCTGATGGCAGCAAAGATCGAGACCGAGGGTGACAGGATCGTTAAATACAATGTTATGTATGTGCCGGCGGAGGATATGCTTAACGGAAAATAAGAGCTTTTAAGCTTACGGGACGCTTTTCCTTATGAATAAGTCTTTACCATTTCCGAGATCCGTTCAAAGGTGATATCGCTGATGTCGTGCTCTATCTTACAGGCATCCTTTTCGGCGGTATCTTCATCCACTCCGAGATTTACAAGGAATTTTGTGAGAGTCTTGTGGCGGGTATATATCTTTTGGGCAATATCCATGCCCGAATCCGTCAGAGTTATAAAATTGTCTTCGTCCATAATAATATAGCCGTTTTCACGGAGCCTTTTCATGGCAATACTTATGCTGGGCTTGGAATAACCAAGCTCATTTACTATATCTATGGAGCGTACCATACCCTTTTTTTCCCTGATCTTCAGGATCGCCTCAAGGTAATCCTCGGCTGATTCATGAATATTCATCTTAAGATCCCCCCAATAAATACCTGATATAAAAACTGTAATAAGTCTATCACATATGGACAGCAAAATACAATCCGGTTTCAAAACTGTCCTGTCCGGTGAAAATCTTAGGTTATCAAAAAAATTGAATACAGATAATGCTTGCGGAAGTGATTTCGGGATGATATAATCCAAACCATCAACTAATAAACCTATAAGAATTGTAGGTAATGAATGATGACGATGCAGCAGATATGCTACGTACTGACAATAGAAGAATGCGGCTCAATGAACAAAGCCGCAGGAAAGCTGTATCTGGTTCAGTCAACCTTAACGAGTGCTGTTAAAGAGCTTGAAAAGGAGATCGGGATACAGATATTTGTAAGGACACATAAAGGCGTGAGCCCGACTAAGGACGGTGCAGTCTTTCTTTCCGATATAAGGGAGCTGTACACGCATTATGAAAAGGTAACCGAAAAATACACCGGAAAAAAGCCGGAACAGGGAGCTGTTTAAGGGGGAAGCATAAATGAGCATATATAAAAGCATAGATACATCGCTTATTCACGGCGGCATATCCATGGATGAAAGAACAGGAGCAGTAAATATACCGATATATCAGACCTCGACCTTTAAGCAGGACGGCATCGGAAGGAACCGGGGATATGAGTATTCACGCACGCAAAATCCCACAAGGGAGGCTTTGGAGTCACTTATCGCAGAGCTTGAGGAGGGCAGGAGAGGCTTTGCCTTCGGCTCGGGAATGGCGGCGATAACGGCAGTGCTTTCGCTTTTTAAGTCAGGTGACAGGGTACTTATCTCAAGCAATGTTTACGGAGGAACCTTCAGGGTACTCGATAAGGTATTTTCCGGTTTCGGCATCTCTTATTCGATCACCGATACCTCCGACGAGGAGGCTTTCAAAAAGGAGATAACAGGTGATGCAAAGGCAGTTATAATCGAAAGTCCGGCAAATCCTCTGCTCACCGTAACAGATATAGAAAGGATAGCACGGATCGCGCATGAAAAAGGACTGCTTGTGATAGTGGACAATACCTTTATGACACCCTATCTGCAAAGACCCTTAGCCTTGGGAGCTGATGCGGTGCTCCACAGCGCGACCAAATATCTGGGAGGACACAGTGACCTTGTGGCAGGACTCGTAGTGGTAAAGGACGATGAGCTTGCCGACAGGATCGCCTTTATACAAAATGCCACGGGAGGTGTACCCGGACCGTTTGACTGCTTTTTACTTATAAGAGGTATAAAGACTCTCGGGGTAAGGATGGACAGGCATACCGCAAATGCGCTTAAGATAGCGCGGTTCTTAAAGGAGCATAAGGATGTCAAAAGGGTTTATTATCCGGGGCTTGAGGATGATGCAGGTTATGAGATAAACAAAAAGCAGGCCGAAAACGGAGGAGCGATGATCTCTTTTGAGCTTTCAGAAGAAAAAGACAGCAGAAAATTTTTTGAAAGCGTAAGGCTTATCATGACGGCAGAAAGTCTGGGCGGAGTCGAGTCGCTTGTATGTCATCCGGCTACAATGACCCACGCCTCCATCCCTGAGGATATAAGGAAGAAGGTGGGCATCACAGACGGGCTTATCCGTCTCTCGGTGGGGATAGAGGATGCAGACGACCTTATAAAAGATATAAACAATGCGATCATTGAAAGCGGGGTGAAATAAATGGGATATTACGGATCTATGCAGGAGCTTATCGGACATACTCCTCTCGTAAAGCTTAATAACATAGGGGCACCTGAAGGAGTCGGTATTTTCGCAAAGCTTGAACTCTGGAACCCTTCGGGAAGCGTGAAGGACAGGACAGGGGCTTATATGCTGAAAGCGGCAGAGGAAAGCGGGATACTTAAACCGGGAGGCACCATCGTGATGGGTACTGCGGGAAATACGGGAATGGGAGTCGCATTTGCGGCACTTAACAAGGGCTACAGGATAATCTTTGCGATCCCGACAAAATTCTCGGAGGAAAAGCAGGCACTTGTAAGAGCCCTCGGAGCGGAGATAGTCAATACACCCAGAGAGGACGGTATGATAGGCGCCGGAAAGAAGGCGGAAGAGATAAAACAAAGTATACCGGGAGCCGTACTTCTTGACCAGTTTACCGATAAAAGCAATCCCCAGGCACATTATGAGACCACGGGAAGGGAAATATATGAGGATCTTGACGGACAGGTGGATTATCTCGTGGCCGGTGCGGGAAGCGGAGGCACCTTCTCGGGAGTCGTAAAATATCTGAAGGAAAAAAAGCCGGATGTAAAGGGGATCCTTGCCGATCCCGTCGGCTCGATCCTCGGGGGCGGTGAGCACGGGGATTACGATATTGAAGGCATCGGAGCCGAATTTTATGCGGATACCTTCAACGTGACACTGATGGATGAAGCGATCAAGATAAATGATGATGAGGCATTTTCCACATCGGTTCTGCTTGCAAAAAGGGAAGGGATTTTTGCGGGATCGTCATCGGGAGCTGCAGTGGCTGCTGCCTTAAAGCTTGCCGGAAAAATAAAGTCCGGCAATATAGTGGCCATACTCCCCGACAGGGGTGACAGATATTTCAGCAGCGGTCTTTACGATGAAAAAAATTGATCTTATAAGTGTAAACGACAGGGATTTTTGCCGTTTGCTTTAAGATAAAAATGTAACACAAAAGTAAGGGCGCAAAAGAGCCCGAAAAAAGAGGAGGAATGAGGTTATGAGAAGAAAATTTGTAGGTTTGGGACTGGCATTATCACTTGCGGCGGTATTTGCAACAGGCTGCGGCTCGGCTCAGGGCAGCGTAAATGCTTCGGCGGCGCCGGCAGCAGAGTCGGAAAAAGAGGCGCAGGGTGATAAAGAAGATAAGACGATAAAGGTCGGAGCATGCGTTACACCGCACGCTGAGATACTTGGACAGATAAAGGATAATCTTGCGGAAAAAGGCTATACACTTGAGGTTATCGAGTATAACGATTATGTACTCCCGAATACGGCACTTGAAGACGGTGACCTTGATGCAAATTATTTCCAGCATAAGCCTTATCTGGATGATTTTAATAAGGAAAACGGAACACATATAGTTACGCTTGCGGCTGTTCATTTTGAACCGATGGGTATATATGCGGGCAAGTCATCGGATATCGCAAGCATACCTGACGGGGCACAGATAGCGGTTCCGAATGATTCGACAAACGAAGCAAGAGCACTGCTCCTTCTTGAAGCCCAGGGGCTCATCAAGCTTAAGGACGGCGCGGGCATACAGGCAACAGTGCTTGATATTGAAGAAAACACACACAATATCGAGATAAAGGAGCTTGAAGCCGCACAGGTTCCCAAGTCGATAAAGGATGTCGATCTGGCGGTGGTAAACGGTAATTACGCCATAGAAGCAGGACTCGGTGAGGCTGTAGCGGTCGAGGCAGCCGATTCGCTTGCAGCCGAAACATATGCAAATTATGTATGCGTCAGGGAAGGCGATGAGAATAAGGACAAGTCACAGGCGCTTAAGGAAGCGATCCTTACCGAAGAGGTCAAAAGCTACATAAACGATAATTATAAGGGTGCGGTAGTTCCCGTATTTTGAAAGGAGGAAGGAGTCTTGTTTGAGGATGATGTATTAAAAGACAGCCCGATAGCGGTACTCGGAGGAGGCGCTGTGGGAAAAACCTGCGCAGCCGATTGCGTACTCGGAGGAAATAAGGATGTAAGATTATTTGATATGCCGGAATTTTTCGACCGGAATTTAAAGAATGTGGCAAAAACAGGCATAACTCTCGGCGGCATCCAGAAAAACCAGTACGGCTTTAAGAGATCGGGAAAGGCTTATATAAATCTTGTGACCAAGGATATCGCAGAGGCCGTAAAGGGTGCAAAGCTTATAATCGTGGCCATTCCTTCGGTAGCGCATGACATATTTTTTGAAAAGCTGGTCCCCGTTCTGGAGGATGGACAGATAATACATATAATCCCGGACAACTACGGCTCCTTAAAGCTAAGAAAAAAGCTCCGTGAGGCTAAAAGCACAAAAAGGGTCATAATAGGAGGCTGGTCGAGTGCCCCTTACGGCACAAGGGTAGAAAAAGAGGGCGGAGTCCAGACCTCCGATATGTGGCTCGTATACAGAGCCAAGACCCTTCGCGGGGCAGCTCTTCCGAGTACGGATCAGGAGATATTCTTAAACAGCATTAAGTATCTGGGATGTTTTGATTCGATCACAAGCGGAGACGGGGCAGCAGGCGGCAATACGGTTCTTGATATCGGCTTCAGCAATGTTAATCCGGTGCTTCATTGTCCGGGTACCATTTTAGGAGTCGGGGTCATGGAAAACTGGGGCAGGATCTATGGCGGAAATGATAAATATACATATTCCATCTACAGTCATGCCTACTGCAAATCCATTGCCGAGGTGCAGTATGCCTTCTTCCTCGAAGAGGTTGCTCTTGCGGAAGCAATAGGCGTGGGTATAGCAAAATATCCGAAGAAGAATTTTATGTCAAGGACAAGTATCCTCGGACCCGAATACATGGGAGATGACTGTATTGTACCGTTTGATGAACAGTGGGAAACGGGATACCGTACAGGTCCGTTTTCGATTCAGGACCGTTATGTGACTGAGGATGTACCGGTAGGATGCCACCTTTATCACGAGCTGGGCAGGAAATTCGGAGTAAAAACACCTGTTATTGATTCTATGATCACTCTCGGGTCGGTAATGACAGGTAAGGATTTTTATGAGACGGGGATCACTCTTGATGATCTTGGTATAGGGCATCTCAATAAAGAGGCTCTTCTGGATTATCTTAATAACGGAAATTATCCGGAGGAAGATAATGGCTGAATTAAGTGTAAGAACAGCGGGCTTTACCGATTCCGTGATAAGGCGGATGACAAGGGTGGCAAATGCGTACGGCGCGATCAATCTGTCCCAGGGGTTTCCCGATTTTGATCCTCCGCACAGCATCACCGAAAGACTTGCCGGAGTTGCCCTACGCGGACCCCACCAGTATGCGCTGACATGGGGAGCACAGAATTTCAGGGAGGCTCTTGCAGCAAAGCATGAGAGATTTTCCGGACAGAAGGTGGATGCAAATAAGGAGATCGTCGTCACCTGCGGAAGCACCGAAGCAATGATGGCTGCGATGCTGTCAGTGGTAAATCCGGGGGATAAGGTGATCGTTTTCTCCCCTTTTTATGAAAATTACGGGGCAGATGCGATCCTTTCGGGGGCAGAACCCATTTACGTGCCTCTAAACCCGCCAGACTTCGGCTTTGACGGAAATGTGCTTGAGGCTGCGTTTAAGAAGGGGGTTAAGGCCGTGATCGTATGCAATCCGTCCAACCCCTCCGGCAAGGTCTTTACATATGAGGAGCTTAAGCTTATCGCCGATCTTTCAAAAAAGTACGATGCATTTGTGATCACGGATGAGGTATATGAGCACATAGTATACGCTCCGTATAAGCATATTTATATGTCCACTCTGCCGGATATGAAGGAAAGGACGATTATATGCAACTCTCTTTCAAAGACCTATTCCATAACCGGATGGCGTCTGGGATATGTGATCGCCGATGAAAGGATCACGGACAGGATAAAGAAGGTCCATGATTTTCTGACAGTCGGAGCTGCGGCACCGCTAATGGAGGCAGCGGTTGCCGGACTTGAAGCCGGTGATGATTATTATGAGGAGCTTAAGGCGCATTATACACATATGAGGGATCTGTTTCTTAAAGGCTTAAGTGATATAGGTCTTAAATTTACAAAGCCGCAGGGAGCATATTATGTGATGGTGGATGTAAGTCCGTTCGGGGTAAAGGATGATGTGGATTTTTCCGAATGGATGGCAAGAAAGATCGGTGTCGCACCTGTTCCGGGTTCAAGCTTTTTCAGGGAGGATATCCACGATTATGTAAGATTTCATTTTGCAAAAAGCGATGAGATCTTAAATAAGGCGATCGAAAGACTGGCTCTTCTGCAAGAAAAAAAGTACAGATGACACAGCGGCAGAGTATGAAAGCAGCCGGTCAGGTACGGAATTCTAACGGATCTTGAGGAAATATGGAATATGATAAGACTTGAAAACATCACAAAGACATTTAAGGTAAAAGGAAATGAGATCACCGCGGTAAAGGATGTGAGCCTTCATATAAAAAAGGGAGAGATATTCGGGATCATAGGCTTTTCGGGAGCGGGAAAATCCACTCTGGTGCGCTGTATGAATCTGCTTGAACTTCCGACGGCAGGATCGGTGTTTTTTGACGGTCACGACCTTGTAAAAGCAGGAAGTAAGGAGCTGCGGGATTACCGTAAAAAGATCGGAATGATATTCCAGCAGTTCAATCTGTTGGAGCAGAGGACGGTTATCGCAAATGTATGCTATCCCCTTGAACTCATAGGGTTAAGGAAAAAGGAGGCAGTAAGCAGGGCCCGCGAGCTTTTAAGGATAGTTGATCTGTCCGATAAGGAGCTGTCTTATCCTTCACAGCTTTCGGGAGGGCAAAAGCAGAGGGTGGCTATCGCCCGTGCGCTGGCTACAAATCCCGAGGTGCTGCTTTGCGATGAAGCTACAAGCGCTTTGGACCCCCTGACTACAAGAGGGGTTCTTTCACTTATTGAAAAGATCAATAAGGAGCTTGGGGTAACAATAGTGGTGATCACCCACGAGATGAAGGTTGTGGAGCAGATCTGCAGCAGGGTTGCGGTAATGAATAAGGGGGTGGTCGAGGAGACAGGGACCGTAAAGGATATATTCCTGAACCCGAAGTCGGATACAGGCAGGAAGCTTGTCCTTTCGGGAGATGACAAGAGTGTGCCGCAAAGCGATAAGGAAACGATAAGGATAGTTTTTGACGGTATCTCCTCATATGAACCGGTATTTGCAAATCTTATCCTTGAAACCGGGGTAAAGCTTAATATTATGGGCGCCAATACAGAGGACATCGGGGGCTCTGCTTACGGGCAGATACTGATAGAAAGACCGGATGAGGCAAGCACGGAGCTTATCAGAAAATATCTGAATAAAGCCGGTGTGGGATTTGAGGAGCTTCCGGCCTTAGGAAAAAAATGAAAATGAGGTGGCGTGGATGAATGAACAGATCATTGGGCTTATATGGCAGGGAATAGCCGAAACCTTTTATATGGTCACGGTGTCAACTGTTTTTGCTTATCTTATAGGAATTCCTCTCGGTGTGATACTTAATATTACGGGTACTAACGGGATAAGACCCGCCAGAGCACTAAATCTGGCTGTCGGCTTTATTATCAATGTTATACGCTCCGTACCGTTTCTGATCCTGCTTGTGGCAATACTTCCTTTTACGAGACTTATAGCAGGAACGACCATCGGGTCTACGGCAACGATAGTTCCGTTAGTCGTGGCAGCGGCTCCGTTTGTGGCAAGAATGGTGGAATCCTCCCTAAAGGAGGTGGACGCGGGAGTGATCGAAGCGGCAAAGGCAATGGGCTCATCTGACTGGCAGATCATATGGAAGGTGCTGCTTGCGGAAGCAAGGCCTTCTCTTGCGGTCGGAGGTGTGATAGCCTTCACGACCATTCTTGGATATTCGGCTATGGCAGGTTTCGTAGGTGGAGGAGGGCTTGGTGCGATAGCCGTAAATTACGGATACTATCGTTACAAAACGGATGTTATGCTCATAACGGTCGCGGTGCTCGTGATAATAGTACAGGTTTTTCAGGAGGCCGGTATTTATATCGTTAACCGGCTGGATAAGCGTATAAACAAATCTTAAGAGTCAGAAGGGGAGCAGGAAAATGAACTGGAAAAGCATTATTGAAACACGGGAGGAGCTTCTTGGTATACATACGCCCGATCCGCATTTTACAGGCGGCTTTGCCATAGGTATAATCGCCGTGGACCTCATTTATCCGAAGCTTCCGGGGAATGTCGCAAACGCAACGACCTATCCGTTTCCCGTGCTTTATAAGGAGGTATCCTTTGAAATAGAAGAGCTGTTTGCCGGAAGCGAAAATATAAGGGATCAGATCGTAAATGCCGCAAAATACCTTGAAAAGCAGGGAGTACGCGCGATAATCGGAGCGTGCGGTTATTTTGCCCATTTTCAGCAGGCGGTTAAAGAAGCCGTTGACATACCGGTCTTTATGTCGAGCTTATGCCAGCTTCCGCTCATAAAGACGGGACTGTCCGAAAAAAAGAAGATACTTGTCCTTGCGGCAAGCGGAGAAAATATCAATGATGAGCTTTTAGGCAAGGTCGGAACGGATACATCCCGTATCATCGTGCAGGATATCGGTCATCTTGAAAGCTTTGCCCCTATCCGGTACGGCAGTGTCAGACTGGATAACGGCAGGCTTACAAAGGAGCTGACGGAGCTTGCGGAAAGCCTTGTACAAAAAGACCCGCTCATAGGAGCGATACTGCTTGAATGCAGCGATCTGCCCCCGTATGCAAAGGCTTTACAGTCTGTTACGGGACTGGCGGTTTATGATTTTAATACCATGATCGATATGGTATACCATTCAGTAGTGCAGAGGACATATACAGGATATATGTGATGGAAATATCTTCTTCCTTTGGAGTCTGACAGTTACGATTCTTACAATTCAGTCCCGAGCCACTTAAGGCATCAGCTTGCTGATGACGGCGAGTGGCTGCGGGTCAATAAACTTTGAGCGTAGCTGTTGCTTTTTAGCGGTAAAAGTATGATAATCATTACAACTTTGTAACACGCGGTATCATTTATAATAATAAGGATTTTAAGGGATGATCAAAGGAGAAAAATACAGGATCACGGTATTAACGGACAGGCTGATAAGGCTTGAATACTCTGAGAGCTCTGAATTTACGGACGGGCTGACGCAGACCGTTTTTAACAGGGATTTTGATGAAACGGAATATGAGCTTGAAAGAGACGGTGATAAGATAAGGCTTGAGACCGGAAGCCTTATCTTAAATTATGACGGGAAGCCCTTTTCATCGGTGGGGCTTTCCATAGAGCTTAAGGATTTCGGTACGGTCTGGCATTACGGAGTGATATTCGGAAATTCGGACGGAAATTACGGAGGAACTGCCCGTACACTTGATGAAACGGACGGTTTTGTAAAGCTTACCCCCGGTATATTCGGAGAAAACGGCTACGCCGTACTTGATGACAGCGCCTCCCCGGTATTTGACGGCAGGGAGTTTTCATCAAGGGAGGACACGGGCTTAGATCTTTACTTTTTCGGCTACGGGAGAGATTTTTTAGGAGGCCTAAAGGCATTTTACCGCCTTACAGGAAAGACTCCGATGATACCGAGATATGCACTCGGAAACTGGTGGAGCAGGTATTTCCGCTATACGGAGGAAAGCTATACAGAGCTTTTGGACCGCTTTAAGGAGGAGGGGATACCTCTTTCGGTTGCCGTTATAGATATGGACTGGCATATAACAGACCCCGATCCGAAGTACGGTACGGGCTGGACGGGATATACATGGGATAAGGAATGCTTTCCCGATCACAGACGCTTCTTAAAAAGACTTAAGGAATATGGTCTTAAGACAACGCTGAATCTCCATCCGGCTGACGGGATAAGGGCATTTGAAGCAATGTACAAAAAAGTATGCGAAAGGATGGGAGTCGATCCCGCTTCAGAGGAGGTCATAGAGCATGACCTTTCTGACCCTGTTTACCGTAAGGCTTATTTTGAGGATGTGCTTCACCCTTATGAAGATGACGGCGTGGATTTCTGGTGGATAGACTGGCAGCAGGGTACGGGCAGAAAAGAAAATGAGGTGGACCCGCTGCTGCTTTTAAATCATTTCCATTATAAGGATATGGAGGAGCAGAAAAAAAGACCCATGATATTCTCGCGTTTTGCAGGCGCGGGCAGCCACAGATATCCCATAGGGTTTTCGGGGGATACGGTGAGTACATGGCGGAGTCTTGATTTTCAGCCCTATTTTACTTCGACCGCCTCAAATATCGGCTACGGCTGGTGGAGCCACGATATCGGCGGTCATATGCGCGGAGATAAGGATAATGAAAGGCTTATAAGGTGGATAGAATACGGTGTGTTCTCACCGGTAATGCGTATACATTCAAGCAACAGTCCGTTCTTCAATAAGGAGCCGTGGACGCTTGAGGAGCCGTACCGCGGGATCATGAAAGAGTTTATGTGCTTAAGGCACAGGCTTGTACCTTATTTATATACCGCATCGTATGATGCTTATACCGACGATCGGCCTGTGATACAGCCGCTTTACTACGGATATCCGGATGATCCGGAAGCTTACGGATGTCCGAACTCATTCCTGTTCGGACCGTCACTGATCGTTGCGCCGGTCACGGAGCCTGTGGATAAAAGCTTAAGACTTGCCGCGGTAAGCTGCTATATTCCCAAAGGGAGGTTTGTCGATATCTTTACGGGAACGGTTTATGAGGGACCGGTAAAAAGAAAGCTCTACAGACCCCTCGACCGGATACCGGTACTTCTTAAGGCGGGAGGCATCCTGCCGGAGGATAAGGAGGACAGGGAAAACGGGGTTAAAAATCCTTCGGGACTGAAAATACTTTTCGGTGCAGGCGATGACGGCAGCTACAGTCTCTATGAGGACGACGGTGAGAGCATGGATTATCTTAACGGCGGTTATGTGACGACGGACATTTCATTTAAATGGGATGAGGACAGCTGTACGGTGACCGTATCACCCGCAAAGGGGGATCTCTTACTCATTCCCGGAAAAAGGGATTATGAATTTATGATATGCGGGGCAGGCCCGGATAAGGATAAGGCTGATGCCTTTATAATAAGGGACGGGGTTAAAGAGAGGCTTTACAGCATAGATACTGACGGGGATAAGAATTTTATAAAGGTGGCCTGTGACGGTGTGGATACGGATAAGGGAGTTATTATAAGCGTTGAGGGCATACACCTTGCAGAAAACGATAAAAAGAAGAGGGTGTTTGAGATCCTTGACAGGGCATGGACGGACATAAAGATAAAGGAGGATGTGAACGCCGCACTTAACGAGAGCCCTTCTGATGAGGAATTTCTTAAAAAGCTTGGAACGCTTAATGTACCCGAGATCCTGAAGGATGCGGTAGGAGAATTCTTTTAACTTCAATAACAGTAAAAGGAAAGATGAAG
>JAGBOJ010000013.1 GCA_017633935.1 Lachnospiraceae bacterium
ATCGGTGATGCGATCGAGGGCATTGACGAGAGAGTAGCCGAGCTTTCGGAATATGCAGCCACAATGAGGACGAACAGCGACAATGCAATGAAGGCTCTTGAGCTGTTGATGAAGCACAATGCCGAGACAATGGAGTCGATGAAGGTCATAGAGCATCAGATAAATGCAACGAACGAGGCCGTAAAGAATATCTCCTCGGCATCAAACCTTATCACGAATATCTCGTCACAGACAAACCTTCTTGCTCTGAATGCTTCAATCGAGGCAGCAAGGGCGGGAGAAGCAGGAAAGGGCTTTGCGGTAGTGGCTACGGAGATCGGGTCACTTGCGGAGCAGTCGCATGAGGCGACCATAGAGATCAACAATATCGTTAACGAGCTCATATCCGAATCGGAGAAGAGCGTAAAGACAGTGAACGAAATGAGCCAGATATTTGAGGCACAGAATCAGCAGCTTGATTCCACCAGCAGGGATATGCATGAGATGCAGTCCGGGGTTATCAGCGTTACTTCCTCGGCGGATGAGATATCATCAAGGTCTAACAGTCTGAATGAAGCAAAGAATAACCTTGTGAGCATAATTTCCGACCTGTCGGCAATCTCCGAAGAGAATGCCGCATCCACGCAGGAGACGAACGCTTCCATGCAGGAGCTGAACGCAACCTTCGAGATCATAAGCCAGTCGGCCGGAGATCTTCAGGGACTTGCCAAAAAGCTGCATGAGGAGATGAGCTTCTTTACTCTTAATAAAGGTGGTGCGGAAGGTAAATAAGCTCATAAAGCCATAAAAAAAAGGTGTTTTTGCCGCAGGGATCAGCCTTCAGGCAAAAACACCTTTATTTTTTTATTCTCTTTGGCTTACAGGCTGTTAAGCAGCCCGTCCCTGTCGATATTTCTGATCATTTCGGAGAGCTTTTTTACCTTATCCCTGTATTTTTCGGGTAATTTATATTTTTCAAGCTCGTTTATTATATTCTCGGCGCCGTCAAAATCAAAGGCCTCGGCATAGTCCTTGATACTCAGAAAAGCCCCCTCTATCTCATCGGGGTCTATATCCGGTTTATCAGCTTCGTCAGTCTGTGAGAGTGTAACGCCTGCAAGCGACGCAAGCAGATAAGTGTATTTACGGAGCAGGCCGGTAAGAGCGGGAAGCTTATCCCGTATCTCTCTAATATCCCCGTTATTACCGCATTCTTCAAGATGTGCTGCCTGCGAAGAAAGCTCCAAAGCCCCCACTAGCCTTGCAGAGCTTTTCAGTGCGTGGACCTTTACGGTAAAGTTTTTTATGTCCGAAGCATCGGCATATCCCTCCAGCTCATCGGCGCGCGCAGCGGCAAGAGCCTGAAAGTCCTTTACGACCGTATCGTAGATATCCTTACCGCCGCTGTTTGAGATACCGGCTGCTATATCCACACCGAATTTTTCTGAAAAGAGCGTCCGGATATCGCCAAAAACCTTATCGTCAGTCTCACTTACCGGAGTATCGTCACTTTCTTCAATATACCCTTTATCGCCCATATGAAGCAGCTTTTCTTCCGGAAGAAAGCTGTCAAGGGTCTTTTCAAGAGCTTTGCCGGAAACGGGCTTTGAAAGATACCCCGAAAATCCCGCGTTCATATACATTTCTCTTGCCCCCGAGGTTGCGTTTGCTGTAAGAGCTATGGCAGGGGTATTGTTATCGGCATAGGCGGGAAGTATCCTTAATGCTCCCAGGGTCTCTATACCGTCCATCTCGGGCATCATGTGATCTATGAGAAATAAGTCGTATTTTGTGTTGTTTGCCATTTCTATGGCCTTTGCGCCGCTTTCGGCGGTGTCGCATATTATGCGGGTGCGCTTTAACAGACCGGTAAGGACCTGAAGATTTATCGGGGTATCGTCTATGGCAAGTATCCTTGCCTCCGGTGCCTGAAAGAGAGCATTGCGGTTATTGCTTGAGGAAAGCTCACCGGAAACGACCTCCTTGTGCCTTGCAACATAATCACCCATCTCTCTCCAGTCGGATACCTTCTGCTTAACGTCAAAGGAGAAGGTTGAGCCCTCACCGTAGACACTATCGACTTTAAGGCTTGAATCCATAAGGGAAAGCAGGCTGGTCACGATATTCATACCCAGACCGGTTCCTTCAATATTCTTATTGCGGCCCTCCTCAATCCTTTCAAAGGGTTTTGTCAGCTTTTCAAGATCCTCCTCCTTTATGCCTATGCCGGTATCGGAGACGGAGATCTTCAATAAAATGTATTCCTCATCGAGCTTTTCAAAACCTGCCTTAAAGGTAACGGAGCCTTCATGCGTGTATTTTACGGCATTGGTGAGTATATTTAAGATGCACTGCCTCAAGCGCGTCTCATCACCGTAAAGGGTGACGGGGAGGTGCTCATCCACCTCGGTTATAAGCTTTAAGCCCTTGCCTTTAGCACGCACATAGGTCATATTCACAAGGTCGTTTATGGTCGAGGAAAGATCGTAATCCTCCGGTATAAGCTCCATTTTTCCGGCTTCTATCTTTGAAAAGTCAAGAATGTCATTTATAAGGGAAAGCAGTACCCGTCCCGAGCTTTTTATATCTGCCGAATACTCCGCAATCCTTTTTTCATGGCTCTCTCTTTCTATCATTTCGTTAAGTCCTAAAATGGCATTTAAGGGGGATCGTATCTCGTGAGACATCCTTGAAAGAAAGTCGGACTTAGCCTGATTTGCCGTATTTGCCTCATCGGCCATCTCGGCAAGCTCGGCGGATGTAGCCTCAAGGAAATTGATGAGCTTTTTTGTAAGAGGTACGGTCTGATCCTTGATATCGCTGTCATCGAAATTTACCGAACAAAAAGAGGCTTCCGCCGAAGGTTCACCCTCGCGTATGCCGACCGAGACAAGTGAGCTGTTCAGCTCGCCCCCGTCATTTCCGGTTTTTAAGATCTCGCTTGCACCGTAAAGAGTCAGAACCCTTTCACCGAAGCGGGTGAAAAAGGAAAGCTCCTTTTTTGCGTCATCTTCCAGATAGTAATGTCTTCCCACACAGATAAAGAGAAATACCGCCTGAGGATCAAAGCAGCGCAGAGCCTCGCTGTCGTGCAGGGACTCCTTCAGCATATTGCTTATATTTCCGTAGGAGAAGCTGGCTTCCTCGCCAAGGTGCATATCCGAGGCAAAAAGGACACCTTCGTCGTTTCCCGCCACGGCTATCCTTCCCACAGGGACATTTCCTCTCATTACATTTATCGGGAATTCACATACGTTTGCGGCAAGGTTATCCGTTTCCGTATCAACCCCGAGATAGCGCCGGTATATCTTTTTTGCGGGCATATCATCCAGCGTGGTTATCCAGTTGCCGTGCTTGCCGGTGATCTTCATTGTCTTGCCGAGGGGCTTCCAGCCGTAATTGTACCCCGTCCTTATATGCAGATCCTTTCCCTTGAAGATGACCGCAAGAACGCCGGTTTTTGAAACGGCATTTTTTGAAAAGATATACGGCGTGAAGGTTTTCGGCGGGCTGTTAAAATGATGAAATCCCGGAGTACCCGCAAAAGCACCGAAAAACGGGATATCCTTATGCCTGATGGTTGCCATGGATAAGAACTGTTCAAAGCTCTCGTCGATATTTCCGGAGTTTGAAGGTATAAGTAAAACTCCTTTGGGCTGCACTGTGCCGGACAGGACGGTACCGAGAAACTTTCCGGAGGAATAGGCGTTTTCCGTGGGGCCGAACAATTCGTACAGGTCAAAGGCATCCGTATCAAAGGTAAGTACACTGCCGATAATAAAAATATTATCCTCGGTGTCATCCGCGTTGCAGCCGGAATGTGTGGTTCCTGCAAGATAAGCCTCCGGCATGACATGAGACACGGTTTTCCTTATATCATTTAATATTTCTTCGCCGGGGATCGAGGTGTAGACGATAACGAGTACCTTTTTTGCACTGCTGTACTCTTTTTCGGCGGCCTTCTCCTTAAGAAAGGCTCCAAGCTCCTGTGTACTGCGGAATCTTCCGGTTGCTGCTTTCATAAAAAACCTCATAAAAAACTGTTATCAGTTTCATTTTACAAACACTGCACAATTATTATATAATAAATTGATTGCAATCGTAAATGAAATGTTAAAAATAAGGAGCGCATATGGCATTAAGAACGGATATTCATAAGGTATTGATAATCGGTTCGGGGCCCATCGTCATAGGACAGGCCTGTGAATTTGACTATTCCGGCACTC
>JAGBOJ010000014.1 GCA_017633935.1 Lachnospiraceae bacterium
CGTACTTTTTATCCTCATGTTCATCGGAGCCTGTGCGGGCTCTACGGGAGGCAGCCTGAAGGTGTCGAGGGTCATCATCGTTTTTAAGATGTTCCATAAGGAGATGTCCCATTTTATACATCCCAGACTTGTAAAGGGAATCCATATGGGCGGGAAAGCCGTTAAGGATGAAACCGTAGAGGGCGTAAAGCTTTATCTTGTCATATTTATCGTGATCTATATGATATCTGCCTTTATAATAAGCTTTGATGATAAAGGCATAGATACCTCCTTTACGGCTGTGGCTGCCACTATCAATAATATCGGACCGGGACTTTCTGGAGTGGGACCTACCCGGAATTTTTCGGATTTTTCACTGTTATCCAAATGGGTACTTATGTTTGATATGCTTGCGGGCAGACTCGAGCTTTATCCCATGCTTTTGCTTTTTGCGCCTGCCACATGGAGGAAGAAATAGTGTTAAGCGGCAGTTTTCACGGAAGCGATACAGAGCTTATCGCTGAAAAATACGGTATAAAAAAGGACAATATAGTTTCATTTGCTTCAAACGTAAATCCTCTGGGTATTTCGGAATATGTAAAAAGGAAAATAGCCGGAAATCCGGAATGCATAGAGCATTATCCCGAAAGGGATTATCTTTCGTTAAGAAAGGCTCTTTCCGGCTATATAAATGCCGATGTTAAAAATATAATGGTGGCAAACGGGTCATCCGAGCTCATAGCAGCTTTTATCAGGCATTTTGACAAGCCCGTAAGCCTTATCGTCTCACCGGCATATTCGGAATACGAAAGAAATGTGAAGCTTGCGGGAGGATCGGTAGATTATATACGGTTAAAAGAAGAGGATGATTTTAATTTTAATAAAGAGGATATCATAAATTCCCTTAACGAAAATACCGATCTGCTTATCATCTGCAATCCGGTAAACCCCACATCCACGGCTCTTAATGCCGAGGATCTTAAGGATATCCTGAAAAAAGCCGAAGAGTGCGGTATTTACACCCTTGTGGATGAAACGTATATGGAGTTTGCCGACAGGGATATATATCCGGCAGTGTCCCTTACATCGGAATTTAAGAGGCTTTTTATCATAAGGAGTATGTCAAAGTTCTTTTCGGCTCCGGGCTTAAGAGTCGGATATGCAGTATGTTCGGATGATGAATTAAGAAACGATATCCTTTACGGACTTACGCCGTGGAGTGTGAGCTCCTTTGCCGAAAGCGCGGCTATATATCTGTTATCCGATAAAGAGCATATCGCGGAATCCGAGAGCTTTATAAAAAGCGAGAGAGCCCGGGTCTGCTCACTACTTGATGAAATCGGTGCTTATGGGTTAAAATATTACAAGCCGTGCGCAAATTTCATTTTATGCTGTCTGACTGGTGATAACAAAACCTCGGGAGAGCTTTTTGAATACTGCATAAAAAGGGGGCTTCTTATCAGGGACTGCAACGGCTACGGAGGACTTGACAACAGGTTCTTCAGATTTTGTATGCAAAAAAGCCCTCTTAATGACAGACTGTTAAGTACCATTGAAGAATATCTGAAAGTGTAATGTGATGGAAAAGTATATCGAAAACCTTATCAAAGGTTCTTTTGAATACGAAAGCGATAAATTAGAGGTATCGGAAAAAAAGATAGAAGCCGATACAGCACCCGGGGAGGACTGTGACGGCAGCTTCATTTTAAGCAGCCGTACGAAGAAAAGCGTAAGTCTTTCCGTTCTCGTATCAGACTTAAGGATCAGGATCTCGGTAAAGAAATACGAGGGAGATATAAGCGAAGGCTTAAAGGTGCTTTACAGTATTTCCTCAAAAGGACTTGACAGCGGATATATATTCAAGGGCGAGATCTATATAATATCGGATATCGGTGAGGTGAAGATACCGGTCGTGATGGAGGTAAAGCGGCAGTATCTTAATTCCTCCGCAGGTCTTATAAAAAATCTGTTTCATTTCACCAATCTGGCACGTTCGGATTTTGACGAGGCTGTAAATATATTTTACAGACCGGAATTTAGCGGGCTTTTTTATAATACGGAAAGGACCCATCTCTTAAAATACAGGGGCTTTGTAAACGGGGAAAGATCCGGTGAAAATGTCGAGGAATTTCTTATATCCGTAAACAAGAAAACACCTGTTGTATACAGCTTCAGCGAGGAAAATATCAGTCTTCTGGATGTGACCGACGATGAGAAGGGCAGCTTTGAGATAAGAAAATCAGGCTGGGGATATACCCATTTTGAGCTTGAGACGGACTCGGAATTCATTGAGCTTGAAAAGACCGGGTTCAATGATTACGACTTTGTAACAAGCTCCATAACCGTAGGCTACAGGATAAAGGCAGACCGGCTTCATGACGGCATCAACTACGGTCTTATCATGCTGCACAGCCTGCATTCGGACATCTCATTGCCGGTATTTATAAATAACGGGATCGTAAAGAAGTCCGAAAGAGACAGGGACTTAAGGTTTAAAAAGCTCCTATATGAGCTTACGGAATGCTATATCCAGTTCAGGATCAAGG
Organism: Lachnospiraceae bacterium; assembly: GCA_017633935.1. Taxonomy (GTDB): domain Bacteria; phylum Bacillota; class Clostridia; order Lachnospirales; family Lachnospiraceae; genus NK4A144. The sequence continues at coordinate 2,526 of JAGBOJ010000014.1, forward strand.
ATATAACCGCCAATGCATGGATAAACAGGACCCGTGAGATAGTTGACAGGATGCTGCATCTGGATAAGGATTCTCCTGTAGTGAGACTTTATCAGGTAAATTCACTCCTTATTTCAAAAAGAGACCGTGAAGCCGGCATACTTTTAAATAAGATAGAGCAGGAATTTGATATAAAGAGCTTTTCACCGGAGCTTAAGGGATATTATATATACCTTAAAGCAATGGGGCTTGAAGGCGAGGAGCTTGAAGAGGCTGTACGTACCGTATGGGAGCTTTATGAGGCGCAGGGAAAGAGCGGAAAGCTGCTCTGGATCCTTTTATATCTTGATGAGACCATAAAGATCTCTCCTTTAAGGGAAAAGGAGCTTTTATTAAAGCAGTTTGAACGCGGCTGCGACAGTCCGCTTCTTCTCATAGAGGCTTATAAGCTTTTTTCAAAGGAGCCGGATGAGCTTAACCGGCTTGATACCGTGGAGCTTAAGGTCCTGTATTTTGCCGTTAAAAGAGGGCTGTTCAACAAAGCACTCTGTGACAGGATCTCGCTTTTAAGCTCACGTTCAAGGGGCTATAACGAGCTTCTTATGAAGGTGCTGGGTGCATATTATGAGGAATTCAATGACGATGAATGTCTGTCCGCCATCTGCTCCTACCTAATAAGAAATGAGATAACGCAGAAGCGCTTCGGCAGATATTTTAAGGCTGCGGTTGAAAGAGAATTAAAGATAACAAATCTCTACGAATATTTTCTTTATACACTGCCGGAAAATACGGTTTCTTTACTGCCGAAGAGTGTGCTCATCTATTTCAGCCTGGAAAACGATCTTCCCGCTTTTCTTACGGCTTATGTTTTTGCGAATATGATCGTTCATGAGGCGGAGACATCGATTTTACTTGAAGAAAGCAGGACCCGCATGGCAGAGTTTGCTTTGGAGCAGCTTTCGCAGGGCAGAGTCGATGAAAATCTTGCCGTGATCTATGACTATCTCGGTTATTTTAAGGGGAGCGAATTCGGAGTGATGAGCAACCGTGCCCTTATGGATAACGCATTGACGGATATCGCATTCATCAGGCTTATAAAATGCACGGATAAAAGAGTCCATTATGTGATAATCGTTGAAAGCAGGCTGAGGGACGAAAAGAAGTACGTGCTGAAGAACGGAGCGGCATACGTTAAGATCTGTACGGCCGAATATGAAGTCTTTTTTGAGACCGAAACAGGAGAGAGGTTCTGCAGATCAAACGAAGGCTATGATGAGATCCCCTTAGTACACACACCAACGGTCGTAAGGCAGGTAGACAGCCTTGCCATAAACGATCTTTCCCTTACGATGTATATGTGTGAAAGGGGCAGGAGCGGTTCTTTAGTGGACGGCTCAAATGTGGTCTTTGTAAGGCGTGCCTATGAATCCGCGGATGTGACCGCTCTTTACAAGGAAGAGATAAGGATGGAGCTTTTAAGGTATTACTTCGATTCCGAAATGAATGAGGATCTTGACAGCTTCATCTCCGCCATGGATTTTGAACAGCTCAGGATGGATGAAAGAAGTGAGCTTTTAAGATATATGGTTATGAGGGATATGGCAAAGGAAGCCTACGGACTTATAATGCGGTACGGGGTTTCGGGGACCGATGCGAGGATGATGGTCAGACTCCTTTCGCAGCTTTTGCCGGAAAGTGCAAACGAGCCCTATGAATGGCTTATCAGTATGTGCTGGTATGTATTCAGTGAAGGAAAATACAACGATCTGGTCCTTGCCTATCTTATAAACCACTATGACGGCACCACCAGAAATTTAAGGCGTATCTGGAACGCCGGAAATGATTTTGAGCTTGAAGTCCGCAGCATTGAAGAAAAGATCCTGCTTCAGATGCTTAAGACCGGAAGCTATATCGGCGAAAAGGACGAGATTTTCTTTGATTATTTAAAAAGAGGAGCCGTTTCGGGCATCGCACTTGCTTATCTTTCAAGCAGTGCCTACGGATATTTTGTTAAGGAAAGGGTTACCGACGACAGGATATTTGCAGAGCTTGCCGATAACTTTGAGGACGGCACGCCCTTAAACGATGTGTGCATGCTCAGCCTCATCAAATATTATTCCGATAAACACAGAGACGAAAGGATCCGCGATATAACAGGCGAATGTATCAGGAAATGCCTTGAAAAGAACATAATGTTCAGCTTTTTCAACGAATATACTTCGGATGTCAATGAGCTTAAGCTTTATGCGGATCTTTCCTTTGTGGAATACAGAACAAATCCGAAGAACAGGGTAGTCCTGCATTATATATTAAATGACGCCTCTGACGGAAAGGTAAGCTATATAAAGGAGGAGATGTCCAATGTATACGGCGGCATCTTCTGCAAAAAGTTTGTGTTGTTTCAGGGGGAGAGGCTGCAGTACTACATCACGGAGGAGTCTGAGGGCAGTGAAAACCTTACAGTGAGCGGCGTGGTCGAAAAGGATATAGAGCTTAAAGGTACTGAAAGCACCAGATATGATATGCTTAATGAACTGATCTTATGCGAAAGCCTTGAGGACTATAACAGTATGATGAGTGTCTGCAGGGAATATCTGAAGAAAAAATCGGTGGCTGAGGCCATATTGGGAGGTCTTAAATCTGTATGAGGACTATAGCCGGACTTGATCTGTGTGATGATGTATCGCAGATAAGAGTCGCAGTAAGAAGGCTCGACGGTGATATAGAGGTGGATACGCTTCCGGTAGAGGTCGGGAGTGAGAAATACTGCATACATACCTGTGCCATGAAGCTAAAGGAAAGGGATGAGTGGCTGTTCGGAGAGGAGGCATACAGGACACCTGCAGAAAACGGCTTTTATTTTGATAAGCTGCTTTCGCTTGCCCTTAGCTTAAAGAGCGTAAAGGCGGACGGGCAGGAATACGAAACGATATCCCTGCTTTCAAGATTTATAAGAAGCACCTTAAGAGGAGTCCCCTTAAAGGCTGACTGGCCGGATAAGCCCGTTCTTTATATCACTCTTAAGGAATTAACACCGGACATCTTAAATATAATGAAAAAGGCTGTGGAAAGAGCCGAGCTTGAAAATGTGGAGATCAGGTTCTTAAACCATTCGGAAAGCTGTTTTTATTACACTGCCTCCCAGAACCAGCAGTTAAAGCTCCACAAGGTCTGTCTTTTGGACTATGACGGAAGGATCGTTACCACATCAATGCTCAATACCAACAGGCTGATGCGTCCTAATGTAACCTTTATAGAAGAGCGCACCTTCGAGCTTCCCATAAAGGATGATCTGGAGATGTTAAATATCTGCAGAGAGGTAATGGACAGTGAGATCATTTCCAGCGTATACCTTGCGGGAACCGGATTTGACGGAAACTGGGCAAATGAGACTGTCAGATACATTTGCCAGAAGGGGCGCAGGGTCTTTCAGGGTATGAACCTTTATACCAAGGGTGCATGCTATGCGGCGCTTGATGTGACCGGAATGAAAAATATTACCGGCTCGGAGATATTTCTTGATAAGGATAAGCTCATATACAATATAGGGATTGAGCTTAACAGCAGGGGCGTGATAAAGTATGTATCCCTGATCGAAGCCGGTATCAACTGGTTTGAGGCATCCTCGGAGCTTGAATTTATGCTCGGGCAGGGCGCCGATATAAGGATACTTCTTATCCCGATAAACGGTGAGGGACAAAGGTGCATAGTCATCAGGACGGATAATATACCCGAAAGACCGGAAAGAGCTTCAAGAGTCAGGCTTTCGATACAGATGCTCTCCGAATCCGAATTAAAATGTACTGTAACGGATTTGGGCTTCGGTGAGATATTCCCGGCATCGGGCAATGAAACGGAAGAGATCATTAATCTTAAAGAGCTGTAAGAGCTTATAAGGAGACACAGATTGATATACGAATGTATAGGAAAAAAAGCCGCAGAGCCTTATTATATCGAGCAGATGTGCTTAAATATCTACACCTTTGAAGAGCTTCTCTACTTCTTAAAAGGAAACAGCTGTATCCTGGATGAAAATATCATCAATGAAGAGCTTTTTGGCTTCATACGCACTCAGCTCGGGCTTGAGAACCTCTATGGGCAGCTTAGGGGATTAAGACGCAGGAATGCGGGGATAGCCGATCTTACCGCCGCGATCTTTTCGTATGCCCGGTATATGAGTGAGGAAGAGATCGAGGATCTTAAGAAGATTATAGAGGGAAATTCCGATGTGCGCGCGTTTATGAGGAGAAAATCCAGAGGGGATTTCTTCTTTCAGAATAAAAGATATGCCGCCTCGACAGAGGAATATTTAAGGGCACTCGGTGAATGTGACGATAATAATGTTAAGAGCGACATTTATCATAAGCTTTCCGTGATCTATTTAAGATCATACAGGTTTAAGGATGCGGCGGATTGTCTTAAAAAAGAATGGGAGATCACAAAGGATAAGGAGACCCTAAAGAACTATCTTATCCTTGCGAAAGAGACTCTTGATAAAAATGAATATCTTCATGAGCTGCTCCTTACAGATCCGGATGCCCCGACCTTAAAGGCTGTAGACAATGTTCTGCTTAAGGCAGAAGAAGAGGCAGGACAAAAAGTTGATAAGCTTTCCGATATTTTTGAAAAGGATACGCTCGGCTTCATCAGACAAAGCGGAGAGCTTATAGGTGAGCTGAAAAAAGCCTACAGGAGAGAGTTCAGTGGGATTATTTAAGAGCATTAAAAATTTTTTTTCAAAATATTCTCTTGATATCGGAGTGGATGATGAAGAGGATTATTTTGACGATTCATATGTCGAAATAGAAACTCCCGATTCGGATGCCATTGATATATCCAATCCAAAGATGAGGGAGAGGTATGTCAGGAACTGCTGTGACCAGATGCTTGAAGCCACAAAGGAAATAGAAACGGCAACAAGGGAATACCGTCTTGTGACCGATTATCTTAACGATATGGAAAGCGTGGATAATCTTCCGCCCGAAAAATACCGTCCTTTAAACAAGGCTGCCAAAGAGGTTTTAAGGCTTGAAAACGAAAAAAATATGCATTCCGAAAATATCGGACGCATAAGTAATGACAGATTTGAGGATATGCAAAGCATCGCAGGGGATATGCCGAAAGCCCTTGAGGAGATGAAAAAGAACGAGGACTACAAATATCTGGTACGTTCCGATCTGCAAAAGCTTGAAGGGGAAAAGGGCGCGTATCTGTTTAAAAAGAAGGAGATGGCGATAAAGCAGAACAGCTGCAGGAATCTTGTCCTTGTGACCATCTGCGCGTTAAGCTTTCTGGTGCTGATGCTTATAGTGCTTCAGATCTTTTACGATATGGATGTGACCCTCGGCTGTATAGTGGCATCTCTTGCTGCTGCCGGTGCGATGACTTATATCTTTATTGAATTCCTTAACGCGAAGTCATCCATGAAAAAAGCCGCAAATTATCTTAATCAGGTGATCGCCAAGCAGAATACCGTAAAGATAAGGTATGTGAATGTCGAAAACCTCCTCCTGTACCAGTATCAGAAATACCATGTCAATTCCTCGGATGAGCTGGAGTATTACTGGGAGCTTTATGAGGAGGAAAAGAGTGAAAGACGGATGTTAAGCGAGACCGGAGGCGAGCTTTCAAGGGCAATGGATGATTTTATGAAGGCACTTTCCGATGCCGGTCTGCGTTACCCCACCATATGGGCTCATCAGGCTTATGCCATAGTGGATAAGAGGGATATGGTGGAGCTTCGGCATGACCTTGTTTCAAGACGCGGCTCCTTAAGGAAAAGGATCGAATACAATCATCAGAACAGGGAGAGAGCCAAAGCCGAGATTAACGAGCTTGTCAAGCGCTATCCCAACTACGCAAAGGAGATCATAGATATAGTCGGATCATATGAAGAGGGTTAGCAGAGACTTGAATATTGCCTGGCTCTAAGATATAATTTTAATCGTTTTTTAGGACGTGTTTACGGCTCTGCGCCGTTTTACGAAAGGAGTATTATGTCTGATACGGATAAATATGTAAGCCCCCTTTCGGAAAGATATGCCAGCTATGAGATGCAGCATATTTTTTCGCAGGATAAGAAATTCAGGACCTGGAGAAGGCTCTGGATCGCTCTGGCCGAGGCTGAAAAGGAGCTTGGCCTTGAGATAACGGATGAGCAGATAGAGGAGCTTAAAGCTCATAAGGATGATATCAATTATGAGGTGGCAAGGGCACGTGAAAAAGAGGTACGCCACGATGTGATGAGTCACGTTTATGCATACGGGGTACAGTGTCCGAAGGCAGCCGGCATAATACATCTGGGGGCGACCTCCTGCTATGTGGGTGATAATACCGACATCATCATAATGAATGAGGCGCTTTTGCTTATAAAGAAAAAGCTGATCAATGTTATAGATAAGCTTGCAAAATTCGCGGCTTCTTATAAGGATATGCCGACCCTTGCATTTACGCATTTTCAGCCCGCACAGCCTACCACTGTCGGAAAGAGGGCGACACTCTGGCTTCAGGATTTCTTAATGGACTTATCCGACCTTGAATATGTGCAGGGCTCTCTTAAGCTCCTCGGCTCAAAGGGAACCACCGGCACGCAGGCAAGCTTTTTAGAGCTGTTTGAAGGAGATATGACTAAGGTTGATGCCATAGATGACATCATCGCAAAAAAGATGGGCTTTGATTCCTGCTACCCGGTATCCGGACAGACCTATTCAAGAAAGGTCGATACCAGAGTATTAAACGTACTTGCGGGGATCGCTTCATCGGCACATAAGATGTCGAACGATATACGGCTTTTACAGCATTTAAAGGAGATCGAGGAGCCCTTTGAAAAATCGCAGATCGGATCATCTGCCATGGCATATAAAAGAAATCCCATGAGAAGCGAGAGGATAGCTTCCCTTTCAAGATATGTGATGATAGATGCCTTAAATCCGGCGATCACGGCTTCGGTCCAGTGGTTTGAAAGGACTCTCGACGATTCGGCCAATAAAAGGCTTTCTATCCCCGAGGGATTTCTGGCTACTGACGGTATACTGGATCTTTGTATAAATGTGACCGACGGTCTTGTTGTAAATGACAAGGTCATATATAAGAGACTTTTAAGCGAGCTTCCGTTTATGGCAACCGAAAATATAATGATGGACAGTGTTAAAAAGGGCGGCAACAGGCAGGATCTTCATGAGATGATAAGGAAACTTTCAATGGAAGCTGGAAAGCATATTAAAAAGGACGGACTTGAAAACGATCTGCTTCAGATGATTGCGGATGCACCCATATTTAATGTGACCTTAGATGAGCTTAAACAGAACTTAAATCCCGCAAATTATATCGGCTGTGCGCCTCATCAGGTGGACAGATTCATAGAAAACGATGTAAAGCCGGTTCTTGAGAAAAACAAGGAGCTTTTAGGAGTAGAGGCTGAGATAAACGTTTAAAGATAAAAACTACAGTTTTTAAGGAGGTTGTTAAAAAGATGGTAAAGGCTATTGTCGGAGCAAACTGGGGTGATGAAGGCAAGGGAAAGATGACCGATGTGCTTGCCGAAAACGCAGATGTGGTCGTCCGTTTTCAGGGTGGAGCAAATGCAGGCCATACCATAAAAAACAAGTATGGTAAATTTGCGCTTCATACCTGCCCTTCCGGTGTGTTCAACGAAAATGTCACAAATATCATCGGAAACGGCGTGGCGCTTGACATACCGAGGCTTATGGATGAGCTTGCCTATATAGCGGAGACGGGAAAGGATAAGGGAGTACCGAAGCCTAAGCTTCTGGTATCGGACAGGGTACAGCTCGTTATGCCTTATCATAAGCTTTTTGACGAATATGAAGAAGAGAGGCTTAAGGGAAAATCCTTCGGCTCGACAAAATCCGGTATTGCTCCGTTTTATTCGGATAAATACGCAAAGACCGGAATACAGGTAAACGAGCTTTTCGATGAGGAATATCTTAAAGAAAAGCTTGAAAATATCTGTACGATAAAAAACGCTCTTTTGATAAATCTTTATCACAAAGATCCGCTTGATAAGGATGAGCTTTTTAAGACCTGTATGGAATACAGGGATAAGATAGAGTCCTATCTTGCCGATACCGCATTATTTTTGGATAAGGCGCTTAAGGAGGGTAAGACGATCCTGCTTGAGGGACAGCTTGGAACAATGAAGGACCCCGACCACGGAATCTATCCCATGGTTACCTCTTCACACACACTTGCCGGTTACGGAGCAGCAGGAGCAGGTATACCGCCCTATGAGATCAAGCAGATCGTTGCCGTGACCAAGGCTTATTCCTCCGCAGTAGGTGCAGGTGTGTTTACCACGGAGATCACGGATGAAGCCCAGGCCGAGGAGCTCAGAAGACGCGGAGGCGACGGCGGAGAATACGGTGCCACGACAGGCAGACCCAGAAGGATGGGGTGGTATGACTGTGTGGCTTCAAAATACGGCTGCCGTCTGCAGGGAGCCACGGACGTTGCCTTATCGGTCCTCGATGTTTTGGGATACCTTGACGAGATTCCCGTATGTACGGCATATGAGATAGACGGAAAGCAGACAAAGGATTTCCCGACCACAAGGCTTGTTGAAAGGGCAAAGCCCGTTTATGAGGTATTGCCGGGGTGGAAGACGGATATATCCGGAATAAGAAAATACGAGGAGCTTCCCGAAAACTGCAGAAGATATATCGAGTTTATCGAAAAAGAGCTCGGATATCCGATTACCATGATCTCAAACGGTCCTTCAAGGGAAGACATTATTTACAGGTAAAGACATGATCACTACTATTATTTTTGATATCGGAAATGTGCTGACCGATTTCAGATGGCAGGAATTTGTGGACAGCTTTGATTTCAGCGATGAGGTAAAGAAAAGGGTCGGAAAAGCGGCCATGGGGTCACCGGCATGGAACGATTTTGACAGGGGCGTACCCGAAGATATCGTACTTCAGGAATTCATAGATAACGATCCCGGGGTCGAAGATGCGATAAGAGCCATGTTTGCCGATATAAGCGGTACACTTAAGATGTATGAGACATCGATACCGTGGCTTATCGAATTAAAGGAGCAGGGCTACAGGAGGCTGATCCTTTCAAACCTCTCTGAAAAGACAGTCAGGGAATGTGAAAAGGATTTAAGATTTTTCGATCATGTGGACGGAGGCATACTTTCCTACAGGGTAGGAATGATAAAGCCCGAACCCGAGATCTATAAATGCCTGATCAGAAGATATGATCTTAACCCTGAGGAATGTGTGTTTCTGGATGACAGGGAGGATAATATATCCACGGCAAAAAGCCTCGGTATAAACGGGATCGTATTTAAAGACAGACCTTCCGCACTTAGGGAGCTTGAGGCTCTCGGCGTGCAGAAGAGTACTGTATGAAAGATTTTTCAGTTTCCGAATGAGGGGTCGCAGGTTAGCCGCAGTCCGAGCTTTCTGAATATACGTTCGTCAACCTCGGAAAGGATGACAGTCGAATGAGCCTCGCACCCCTTTAAATACGGAAGCTGTGATAAAGCAAGCGCGGCATCGGGATTTGTTGCGGCTGAGACCGAAAGCGCTATAAGCATTTCATCGGTATGCAGTCTCGGATTTTTGCTGCCGAGATATTCGGTCTTAAGTCCCTGTATGGGCTCTATGGCTTCTTTTGATATCAGATGTACCGCATGGTCTATTCCGGCATTTAATTTCATGGAATTTAAAAGACACGAGGCGGCAGCTCCCATGTGATCGTTTGTGCGTCCGGTCATTATCCTGCCGTCGGAAAGCTCAATGGCGGCACAGGGCGTACCTGTCTGTTCAAGTCTTTTGTGAGCGGCAACCACCACCTTGCGGTCATCGGGAGTTACCCCGGCCTGCTTCATTAAGAGCTTTAATTTCATCTCCATATCTTTGGTGGCGTTTCCGAGCTTTGTATCACATATTCCCTTAAAATACCTGCAGATTATTTCCTGCTTTGCAGCCTCGCAGCAGACTTCATCGTCAATTATGCAGTTTCCCGCCATATTGACGCCCATATCCGTAGGGGATTTATAGGGGGACTGCCCGAGGATCATCTCAAACATCGCATTCAAAACCGGAAAGATATCTATGTCACGGTTATAATTTACCGTAGTCTCACCATATGCCTCAAGATGAAAAGGGTCTATCATATTTACATCGTTCAGGTCGGCAGTGGCTGCTTCATATGCGATGTTTACCGGATGCTTAAGGGGCAGGTTCCAGATAGGGAAGGTTTCAAATTTTGCATAGCCTGCCGTCACTCCGCGTTTATGCTCGTGATATATCTGTGAAAGACAGGTGGCCATTTTTCCCGAACCCGGTCCCGGTGCCGTTACCACGACAAGCGGCCTTGTGGTCTTTACGTATTCATTCCTGCCGTAGCCTTCTTCACTTACGATCTTGGTGATATCACCCGGATATCCGTCTATCACATAATGAAGATAGGTGTTTATATTATGGGTTTCAAGCTTTAACCTGAATTTTTCCGCCGCAGCCTGTCCTGTATATTTGGTGATGACAACGGAGGATACATAAAAGCCTTTTTGTCTGAAGGCATCTATGAGACGCAGTACATCCACATCATAGGTTATTCCGAGATCCTCGCGGGTCTTATTCTGCTCTATGGCATCCGCGCTTATGACGAATACTATCTCAGCCTCATCTTTAAGGTTTTCAAGCATCTTAAGCTTGCTGTCCGGCATAAAGCCCGGAAGGACTCTGGATGCATGATAGTCATCTAACAGCTTTCCTCCGAATTCGAGATAAAGCTTTTCGTATTTATCTATTCTTTCCTTAATATGCGTCGATTGAATACGCAGATATTTCTCGTTGTCAAAACCGATCCTTTTCATTTTTCACCTCGATCCGTCTCTTTATCAAAATCGCTCCACTTCTCTTAAAAAGTCCTGATAACTTCAGATTGCTACGCAGCTTTCGCAATCTGCTTATCATTATATTATTTTTTTTTTGCGGATACAACACCGGACGATCACATTGAGAGCGTATGGTGTTACAAATTCAGCAATTTAAATTGTAATCTTAAGGTCTGTTATTTGTTACAACTTTTTTAAAATTCTATTGTGTTTATCTGTCTCTTAAAGTAAACTGAATGTTGTGGTGTCCGGGCTTTATGCTTTTATCGTTAAATTTTTGTGACTGATCCTAAGCAGCTGTGATAAGTATTCCATCGGATTGAGAGGTTAATATAAATGCAGTACAGAAAAGATAAATACGGAGAAGAACTGTCTATACTCGGCTTCGGGTGTATGAGATTTGAAAAGAAGGGCGGAAAGATAGATATAGACAAGGCCGAAAAGGAGATAATGCAGGCTGTTGATTCGGGCGTAAATTATTTTGACACGGCTTATATCTACGGCGGAAGCGAAGAGGCTGTCGGAGAGATATTTGAAAGAAACCATATCCGCGAAAAGATAAAGATAGCCACGAAGCTGCCCCAGTATATGGTATCAAACGGTGCCGCTCTGGACAGATATTTTAACGAACAGCTTCAAAGGCTCCGTACAAGCTATGTGGACTATTATCTTATGCATCATCTTACCGATGTTGCCATGTGGGAAAAGCTGAAAAATGTCGGAGTCATAGAGTGGATAGAATCCAAAAAGAAGAGCGGTGAGATAAAAAACATAGGCTTTTCCTATCACGGAAATACAGACGGCTTTCTTAAGATATTAAATGATTATGACTGGGATATGTGCCAGATACAGTATAATTATTTCGACGAGGTCTCGCAGGCCGGTAAAAAGGGCTTGCATGAGGCCGCAAAAAAAGGGATTCCCGTAGTCATAATGGAGCCCTTAAGAGGCGGAAAGCTTGTAAGCATGCTTCCCGAGGAGGCAAAGAAGGCAATGTACAGATCCGGACGCAACTGGTCTCCGGCAGAATGGAGCTTCAGGTGGCTTTATGACCAGCCCGAGGTGACTGTGGTGCTTTCTGGAATGAATTCGGTGGATATGGTTAAGGAAAATTGCCGTACGGCTTCCAATTCCGTAGTTCATCAATTTACGGAAAGAGATTTTAACACCATTTCCGAAGTCATAAAGATAATCCGCGAAAAGGAAAGGATCGGATGTACGGGCTGCCGTTACTGTATGCCCTGTCCGAAGGGTGTGGATATTCCCGGAACCTTTGCCTGCTACAATACAATGTATATAGAATCAAAAAGAGAAGGGCGTTTCCAGTATGCACAGACTGTGGGACTTACAAAAGAGCCGGCTTTTGCAAGCCAGTGCATTGAATGCGGAAAATGCGAACAGCACTGTCCCCAGAATCTTCCGATAAGGGAAAAGTTAAAGGAGGCGGACAGGGAGCTCAGACCTTTTCCTTATAAGATCGGTATAAATATCGTAAGAAAATTTATGTTCAGAAAATAATGCCGGTACTTTCTTAATGAATGCCGGAGGATGCCTGAATAAGGTTATTTTGCAGCAATTTTTGACAGACGCAGAGGTAAAAAGATGCATTCTATAACAGAAGCACCGTTTATAACCGAAATAACAAGAATATGTACAAATATGTATTCGCTTGGATGGGATGAAAGAAATGCGGGAAATATATCGGTTTTACTCGATGAAGAAGAGATAACCCCCTATCTTGATAAGGATAGGATCTTAAGGACTGTTCCCACAGGCTTTAAGGTGCCGTCCTTAGCCGGAAAATATTTCCTTTGTACCGCAGCAGGCAAATATTTCAAAAATACGCAGTATGATGCAGCCTTAAATCTTGGGATATTCCGTATCCTAGAGGATGGTGAAACAGCCGGGATCTTATGGGGATATTCGGACGGAGGACAATTCACATCGGAGCTTCCCGCCCATCTGATGAGTCATGTATCAAGGCTTTCGGTCGATCAAAAAAACAGGGTCATACTGCATTGCCATCCGTTAAATCTTATAGCGATGACCTATGTTCACAGTCTTGACGAGCGCGAATTTTCAAGAACACTCTGGAAAATGGAGACCGAGTGTGTCTTCGTATTTCCGGACGGAGTCAGGGTCATCCCATGGATGGTATGCGGAACAAATAAGATAGGAGAGGCCACTGCCGAAAAAATGAAGCTTTCACGTATTGTGGTCTGGCCGCATCACGGCATTTACGGAGCCGGCAGAAGCATTGACGATGCCTTCGGTCTCGTGGAAACGGTTGAAAAAGCCGCGGCTGTATATTTAAAGATCGCGCATCTCCCCGTAAAACAGACTCTTACGGATGAAAACTTACATATGCTTGAAAAAAGATTTAACGTAAAAACACCGGAGGGATGGCTTGAGCCGTAACCGCAACGGTATTTCTGTCAGTCCTCAGATAAATACAGTAAACGACAAGTTTTAATGTCATTCACTGTAGTAGGGTACTATAAGATGCGACCCTGCACTTATCTTATCCGCTTCGGAAATATGATTTAACTGAACGACCTCGGCTATGTATTCCCGTCTGGTGGAATACTCCGGAGAAATATTTTTGGCGGCGATACTGTTTATGGTGTCGCCTTTTTCTATTATTATGCTTTTGTAAAATTTTGTTCTGACTTCGTCCCTTCCGTTTGTCCCCGCAAACGAACGGACGGAGAGAGTACCTGCCGCAAAAAGAGTTATCGCGGCAAATACAAAAGCAAATTTTACAAGCCTTCTGCGCAGCTGTCTGCGTCTTCTTGCTTCAGCCCTTCTTAAAACGGGTGATCTTAATTCCTTTGCTCCGATAATATTCCCATTGATCATATTATCGTTTACCATTCTCTCGTTTACCACTCTTTCGTTTACCGTAATCTCTTTTGTAATTCTTTTCGTCATATTCTCTCTCATTGATATATCCTCCGGTTTGTAAGGGTGCTGCCGGCCTGCAGCCGGCCAGCAGCATGCTTTTGCAGGAAGCGGTATGTTGTCGAACAAATGTTGCGAACGTCTGTTCTGAATCGTATTATACCGAACAGCCGTTCGGATGTCAATATAAAATCGAACATATTTTTGGGTGCATCCTTACATCATAAAATATAATTGACACCTCCCGTAAAATATCCGTATAATTTTATATAAAAATGACGTTTGAATATGACGGGAAATACCGTAAACATCCGGTTACAGTGTCGGAAAAGATTTCTATGCGGGTAAAAATAATTTTTTTATAAGGAGATTGCGATTATGGAAGATTCAAAAAAAAGCAAACTTTTGGAGGAGTTGAAAAAAAAGCTTGAGGAGAGCGGAAATTTCGGTGAAATGTCCGTATTTACGGCTAAGGAGCTTGACGCTCCGATGGATATCTTAAGAGCTGAGATACCTGAATTCGGATCGGATCTTGTGAGCCTGCTCGGAGAATTCTTTTTCCTTCCGATCGAGGATGAGGGCAGAGTATATTTTTCCACGGTAATTACTTTAATGACCAATGTTCCCAAAGAAACGGTTCCCGATATAGCAGATGCCGCTGCACGCCTGAATTTTTATCTGCCGTGCGGCTGTTTTGCATTGGGCGATGATGATAAAAATCTTATATACAGGTTTATGATGCCTATATCCGAAAACGAAAAAAAACCTCAGGATACGATGTATATGGCCGCAGATACCGCGATCGGGGTTGCGGACAGGTTTGAAAGATATTTAAAACCCGTGATAAAAAATGAGCTTACTACCAAAGAGATGGTCGATATGATTAGGAACGGGAAATAATTTTTATAAACGGAGTCATTTACTTTATGCAGATCACAAAAATCACAACGGTAAATAAAAAAGCGTTTGAAAGCTTTCTACCTAAAAACGATTCTCTGATCATACAACCGCAGATAAGGATCGGCGTTACTGATGGCAAGGGAAATGCTGTGGGAGCACTTTGTGCCGTTACGGATCAATTTTACACCGAGATCGTCTCAATATATGTATTACCAGATAAAAGAAGACAGGGGTACGGCAGGGCAATGTTTGATACATTGACCGGGCTTATAAAAGACAGCCGGTCCGAGACTCTTACCGCGGAATTTCTGGATGACGGAAGCAACTCGTATTTTTTCCGTACAATGGGCTTTGAAATGTTTGAGAGCAAAATACAGTACAGCTTTTCGTTAAAAGAATTCTTAAGGTCACCCTTATATAAAAGATTTATAAAGGGTAAAAACATAAAGGAAGCAACCCTGATCTCGGATCTGGATCTGATCGGAAGGAAAAAGGTCTCTCTTGAAACAGGGAATCTTTCCTATGACCCCGAGTGGAGTACCGTTTACAGTAAAAACGGTAAATATTTAAGCTTTCTGCTTGCATCACGCTATGATAAGGACATATGTATCGTATGGATGGAGAATCTGGAACAAAATAATGTCAATCTTATGTATAATATAAGCGGACTTTTTCATCAGACTGTAAGAACATTCGGTGAGGATGCTGATATCACTTACAGAATGACCTTTAACGACGACAAGCTTGTTGCGAATATGACGGCTCTTATTGGCGGGAAATACCATCTGCATAAGGACGGAAGACTTTTAACGGCAGTAAGGTAACGTATTCTCCTTGTGATAGGTATTTTTCACGGAAAGGTTGGTAAATTGTATGGGAAAAGAGAATCTTGAAGACACACTGCTCAGGAAGGTACAGGTTTTTAATGAACCGGTAGCAGCAATTTCGGAAAGTATAAATACAGCAGCTTTTAAGCTGACTCAGTTGGATGTACAGAATGCCTCATTATCATCACCTGTAATGAAGCAGCTTGGCAATCTCAGTACGGTACAGGCAACAGAGCCTGCAATTACCGATATCCAGACTGCTTATAACGAAGTCGGCTTTAAGCTTTCATCAAATTCCGGAAAACGCTCCAAACAGCTTAAAAGCGCGAAGGAAAAACACAGTCAGCGTTTTAAGCTGAATCAGGAACAGCAGCAGTATGCCGCCCAGCCTGCAACGGCAAATATAACCTTTCAGGATCTTAAAAATCTGGATCTGTCGGTATTTACGCTGGGAAATGAAAAGAGCAGTGTATACAAAAAGATAGCCGATAATTATAAAGCCCTGCATGATGCCTTAAACCTTATACCGGCTTATGTGACCGCATACGAGAATGAAGCTGCATCAAAGCCCAACCCGACTCAGCCCGAGCAGGAGGAGCTTAATGCCTGCATGGCAAAAATAAAGGCTCTCTACGATATACAGGCTTATTACAGTGTTCAGGAAAAACTGATGTCAAATAAATATTTTGAATATCTTCCGCAGGATGAGGTGGATAAGCTTTCCTATAAGGAACTCAGACGGAGACTGGACAAGCTTTACAATGAACAAAACCGCAACGATGACCTGATAGATTATTACCAGAATCTTATAAGACTTAAGGAGATAGGTCTTAAAAATACAAAATCATCCATACAGGACAGGGTTAAGGAATATGCATCCGCCTTAAGGGGCAGTGCGCAAAAGATTGACAGCAGGGACCCCAAGTCTGAAATGAAAAAGATAGCATCGGCATATAAAGATATGCTTTCTGTGACAGGCGGCAAAAAATCAATAGCCTCGGCAGAATCATATAAGGCTGTATTTTTTAATACACATGCAGCGGATCTTGAGACTTTTCTGCCGCAGATCACAAAGCCTTCAGCTGAAGTATCGGCACTTCGCACCGATTATTTAGCCTATAAAGCTGCTTTATCGGCAAAGTCGGCACAGTCAGCACAACCGGTACAGTCGCTTTCTCTCGACGATCATACACAGACATTTCTTAAGACAAAGGCACCTTCCGGTAAAGATGTCTTAAAAACAGATACTGCGGACGCCTCTGAAGGGATCGAGCTTACAGCCGGGCAAAAAAAGGGACTTGATCTTATAGGAGCGTGGCTTATCCGTCACAACAAGGGACATTACGCATTTGTGTTCAATATGCTTAAGATGCCTGCCGAACAGCGCCTGCTCACATTCTATATGATAGAAAACGATGTCAGGGAAAGAGCAGCCAAAGCGGACTATTTTACGGCACTGAATAATTACGAGCCGGACCTTGAGAAGTTCAAATCAAAAATGGACTGGAACAATATATCGTTTGCAGTGCGTACAGCCACAAAATACGGGGCTGAGATGTCCGCATACGGAAATCTGGTAAAGCGTATAAAAGATCATCAGGATCGGGAATTAAATTCTCCGAACTCTACGGATGATAAGAAAAAGGATGAGATAGTCAAGGCCATACAATACAGGGGCATACTGTTAAAAATGCTCTACCGCAGCGCGGGACTTCATGACGATATGCCGCCCGATATGGCTCAGGACCCGGTTTTAAGACGGAGATTATTTGAAGAATATAATAAGATAATCGAACTTGCAGGTAAGCTGCAGGCATTGCATCCGGCTCAGCCTGCACAGGTTGCATCCGGTGATTATTCATCCACGGATCTTAAGGATAAACATGATCTCCTTGATGACAAGCCCGGTTCCGTAAACTTTGATGATGTCAAAGACAGCTTTGATATTGTCAATGAATACTATACAAATGATACGGTAGGCGGCATACAGAATATCTTTTCCAGCATGGGCGGGGCGGTTGCAATAAACAGCCATCCGATAACAGTCGGTGCAAATCTGGCTGTGGGCGGTCTGACTGCACTCGGAGCTTTTATCGGAGCAGTATTTTCTGCGCATGCCATAAAGGTTTCCGACACACTTACAACTGCGGACAGAGTCGGACAGTCCATAGCTACAGGTGCAGGTTTTGTAGAGAGTCTTGGCGGTCTGCTTTCGATTTCAGGGGATATCACCAATTTGGTAAAAGTCGGTATCACACCCGCAGAAAGCTGGATCGGAAAAGCTTCCGAAGCTCTTTGGGCTTCCTCCAATGTCGGAGATAAGATCGCATTCGGCGGAGGCGTTTTAGGTGTCGTCGCCGGTACTGCAAAGACCGTTGCCTCGGGCATACAGGAAGTACGCTCCATAAGCAACAGAATAGATGTACACGATGCGCGTAAGACCATTAAGGAAAAGGAGAAACAGGGACAGCAGCTTACCGATGATGAAAAACAGCTTAAACTTTTCCTTAACCACCAGGCCAGGACCGCAAACCGCGAGATTGTAAGTGCTACAATCGGCATGGTGACAGGTATAATGACTACCGTTGCCGGAGGATTGGCGATGAGCGGATATCTTGCGCCCATCGGAGCACTGGTTGGTCTGGCAACACTTACTGTAGACCTTATACATAAAGGATGCAGCTATGCGGCAAAAAAAGCCGATCATAAAAAAACAGTTGACGAATTTCTGCAGACAGACAGCCTTATACATCTTGTAAAA